>JAFTWV010000090.1 GCA_017465155.1 Clostridia bacterium | reverse complement strand
GAAAACGGGCTGTTTTTTCCAGGATTTCAAAACTTTTTCAAATTTTTTTGAAAAGATCATGATTCATCCGTGTGCATTATAACTTGTCTATTGATAGCTGTCTATGTTTTCGGCAGAAGTAGTCAGATAGCGACAGGATTTTTGAGAATCATTGGAACATACAAGAAAAGCCCGGCAGAGCAGGTCTGTCGGGCTTGATGGATACTATTTACTTTTGGTTTCTGCGGTTTTCCTGATCGTTACACCCAAGTGGCTTTCTTGCATTTCAGCGATACGCTTTCGCAGATCATACAGTGCTGTACCGATGGTATCGAAGGCTGAGGCAGCGACTTCCTCGTTGTTCTTCATACCCAGCCGGTGAAGGGGTTCTGCGTCACCCTCGTACAGGGCCAGTGCCCCTTCGGCCAGCAAGCGGATATCGGCGATGTCGTTCCCAACGTTCCAGAAGTAGGTATTAAGTGTCTTGATCTGATCGTTCATCACACATACACCAGCTCTGCATAAACGATCTCTTCAGCGCAAGCACGAATGTTGTTCATGGCACCCACCCATGCCATCTGGTCGCGTCCTTTGAGTTCTTCCGTGATACCTTGGGTGCCCTTCATGGCTTGGATGAGGCTTTCCAGTCGTTCGGTAGCCTCCTGATTGAACAAAGCGAGGTACTTGAACAGTTCGCCAGACAGCACCAGCTGGTTGAAGGTAACGGGACGATGCTCCCGCAGGAACTCTCTGCGCCGACGGCCCCAGAAGCCGATGTCACCAACATCCGGAGGCAAGGAAAGGTTAGGAAAGTAGTAATCACCGACTTTTACATACGGTATGGTCAGGTCAGATTCACGCTCGTTGTTCATGTTGCAGCTCCTTTCGTAGTCAGTCAACGGTTACAGGCAGAATGCTACTCCTTTCCTCATAACCGCATCCATTCACCACAAACGAACCGCAGTCATGATGTATTGGAGGATAAATTCCTCCTTTACATATTAACCCCTGCCGTGATATGCAGCGGACGCGCTGGTTCCGGCACATCGACATGCGCCGCGCGCTGGAGGAGATCCCGCAGGGCGTGGTCAGCGCACTGCCGGAGGAGCGGACGCTGCTGATGGACATCATGCAGCTGCCGGACAAGTACAGGAAGCCCATCCTGCTGTACTACTATCAGGACATGAACCTGGAAGAGACGGCGCAGGTGCTGGGAATCAGCAAATCAACGGTTCATAACCGTCTGCGGAAGGCAGAGGGATTGCTGAAGCTGGCGATGCTGGGTGAAGAAAAGTGTCCTGATGGTGTGGACAAAGGAGGTGACTGCTATGTCTAACGAGGTACAGCGTGCCATTGACACGGGCCTGAGCGGCCTGCAGGTGACGGAATGCGATGTGAACCGGATCATGCAGCGCGTGCGGACAGAAGCAGAGCCTGAAGGGAAGCGAAACCCGGCGATGAGGCGCGTGCGGTTTTCTGTGGCGCTGGCCATGGCGATGGCAGTGCTGATTGTTGGCGTGGCGCTGACGGTGATGAACATCGGTATGCTGAGCCGGCAGCCGCGGGAGGTACATCCGCTTTCGGGTCAGAATGGCAGTTCCGGGAACGGAGATATGGTGAACGGCACTGATGAAATCACTGCGGAGGAAGCTATCCGCATTGCGGAAAGGTACATCCATACGCAGGAGGACGCCAGTGTGAATCTCCGGGATGCGGCGGTTTATCAGATTGGCTGTCAGTACTGCCCGGCGGACGCGGAGCATGCCGGGAACTGTTATCGTGTGCTGTTCAAAGCGCTGACTGCGTATGCGACGGAGTATACCGTGGAAGTTGCGGCGGACGGAACGGCCTTCCCTCAGGTGCTGTCCATGAAGCGCCAGCGCGGCGCAGGTGAATGGCATACGGCCGAGGAAATGCGCATCGGCTTCAGCCGCGTCTATGGTACGGACATGACCCGGTGGACGTGGCAGCAGCTGCGTACCTATTGCCGCATGCTGATCAGTGCAGACCATGATACGATGCGCTGGGCAGATGTCCTGATGCGCGAGATGGACTATTATGACCCGGAAAGCGCCGCCATGACGCGGGAAGGCGCGGAACAGCATGCGCTGGCACAGCTGAAAACGCAGGGGATCACCGGCGAGGTGGAAGCGGCGATTTACATGCGCTCAGGCACAGATTATGTGTGGAAGGTGACAGTCCGGCAGACGAGTCCCTCGCAGGATGGGCTGGAATGGGTGCACCTGCTGGAAATCAGCTGCCAGAACGGCGCGATTGTTGATCATAGCCGCGTTGACCGGGTCAATGTGGGGATGCTGCCCTTCATTGCATCGGGGACGAATCAGCAGTGGCTGCAATACCAGTACGGCAGCAGCAGTCCTGCACTGACGGATGCGGAGGTCATGCGTATAGCCGAGGAACACATCCGCGAGAAATACGGCGAGACACGCTCAATCAGCGATCCGGCCCTTTTTACCTGCCGGGATTGCCACGGCTATATTCCGTATCAGCTGGAACGCTATCTGGTGTATCAGCCGGTCAATGCTGCGGACGTGACCTACTGGGTCTGCATCGACTGGTACGGAAGCGTGATGGATTCCGGCGCAGGCTGCGTAAAGGAGGGCATCACGGATCTTGACCTGATCCGCATGTATGCCACGGACAGCGCGCCCTATCAGCCAAGGGAGAAGGAGCCTGAGTTCTACGGCGCCAATAATCAGCCGATGTCGCGGGGCTACAATACGCCCGAGCTGCTCAGCATTCAGGAAATGGCGCGGGACTGCGGTGATCCGGAGGATCCCGTGGTGCAGGTGCTGCTGAATACCACCTACGGGAACCTGAGCTATAACTCTGCCTATCATTTGGCAGATGTGACGCTGGCGCTGAAGAACCGCGGACATAACAGCATCCTCATTGAACGTGACGGCGTACTCATTGAGAAATTCGCCATCCAGAGCGACAAGGGCTGCTTCCTTGTGGAGATCAATCTGGATACGAAGCAGATGATCAGCGTCGTGCAGGTGGAGGACTGCTATGACCCGTGGTACGCGCCCTTCCTGCTGCAGGAGGACATGGAAAAGGCTGGTATCGCGCCCAAGGCCTGCGATACAGTTCCGATGAACAACGGTACGGTTTACACGGCGGAAGAGGCAGGTGTGGTCAGCGGCATGCGCATCAGTCACCTGAATGAGCGTTATCAGCAGCTTTATTCACTGGACATTGCTGACTGGTCGCAGGAACAGCTGCGTGCATGGCAGCAGCTGGCCATTGTCACTGAAAGCCCCGGCGATGACATGGGCATATACTGCCTGCGCCGGACCTATTATCCCGATGTGCCTGCGAATGCGATCACCCGTGAGAGAGCTGCAGCATTCGGTGCATCTGCCCTCGGCCTTGCACCGGGATACCTGATGGATGGCGCGGTGCTGATCGGTACGGATGATACGCCTGTATGGAAGGTATGCCTGTATGGTACCAAGGCAGATGCGTCCGATTCGGCCGAAAGCTACTGGTACGCCGAGGTCAACTGCCTGACGGGCGAAGTGACGGCGGTCCGGCAGCGCATCGAAGGCGCCACCTGCGAGATGCCCTATTATGGCAATAATCCCGTGGAATACTGGTTCCGGGATATCGTGCTGGAGAAGACGATCCAGGAATGCGAGGAGGACTGGAACCGCACATCAAATGGTTGAACCACATGAAAAGCTCCCCCGATTTGTTCGGGGGAGCCCAGACTGTCAAAAAGCTTCACGGGAGGTGTTGGAGGGCCCGCAGGCCCTCTGACTGTAATCGTATCGCGGGGCTTTGCCGCGCGGGCGGGGCGGTTTCGGCATCAGCCGAAACCATTCCTTACATTTTTCACGGCCGTCAGCCT
>JAFTWV010000089.1 GCA_017465155.1 Clostridia bacterium | reverse complement strand
GGTGATGATACATCTCCTGAAGCGCTTCGTTGGTTGTGTATTCCTCGGTCAGGCAAAACTCACCGCACCAGGTCATGAAGCTGACCCATGCTGCCTTTTCTTCAGCCAGTGCAGGCGCTGAGGGGATCGTGCCGATCTCGCCGATCAGGGTGATCTTTTGCTGAGCGGTAATCTGCTGCAGCTCATGGAGCTTTTGCACATGCGCGCTGTGCGCATGCGCCGGCGGATACATATCGCGGGAAATGATATCCACCACGTCATCACCAGGATAGCATGTCGGCACAGGAGAGTTCCACACCCAGATCAGGTTGTTCAGTCCATGCAGACGCGTATAGCGTTCATACATCAGCCGCCAGAGCGCCCTGACTGTCTCCGGGCCCTTCGCGCCCCACCAGAACCAATTGCCGTCGCCCTCGTGGAAAGGCCGCCACAGGATCGGCACCCCTGCGTCACAGAAGGGACGGAGCAGTGCTGCCATCATATCCATATCGTTCAGGAGCGCTTTATTCTCCGGCGTTCCGTCGATCAGCGCCTTCGTGGCGTCAAAATCAGTGTTGTCTGCAAAGAAGGCCTTTGAACGACCGCCCCGCGGGGAGAACCAATGCCATGTGAAGGTCAGGATTCCCTTTTTCGCCGCCCACTCCCAGGCCTGCCGCAGGGTGCCGTAGTTATTCGCGACCTCCTCCATGCATTCCTCATCAGTATCGAGGTAGTTGATGTTGGGCGAATAGGACAGCAGCTCGAAGCCCAGCAGCGCAGGCTGTTTGCCAGTGACGCGCTCGATGTGATGCAGCTCCTCCAAGGCCCGCGTCTTTGTATGCTGTCCCGTCAGCACGCCATGCCCGGCAAGCTGTCCCAGATACGTCATCATGCGGTGAACACAGGGCTGCGCATCAGGATTGCAGGGTTTTGTGATCCAGTCCATCCGTTACTCCTTCTCTCCCATCCAGTGCAGGACAGGGATGAAATCTTTTTCATTGGTCACAACCGTTACCGTTTTTTCCTCGCCCGGCCAGAGATCAAAATCGTTCTCCGAGAAGCTGATCCCTTCCGGCTCCGCCAGATGCAGCATCCATACAAACCGGTCCGTCGTGAGCGTCACTTCATGCCGGTCTTCTGCCAGCACGCGGTGAATGTATCGTACATGTGCATCCTCAGCAATCATCTCGGCAAACGGCGCAAAGAAATACTTCGTTTCATTCACAATCCGGTCCTCCAGCAGCAACCGCGCCCGAAGAATCGTTTCCGCAGGCTCAAGCCGCACAGACTGAAGTCCGATGCCTTCCAGCCGGACAGACTGATTCTCCGGCAGCAGCACGGTTTTCCTACCCTCCATCAGTACGCTGCCGCGCAGCGTCATAAGCGTCCATTCCAGCTGGGCTGTCTGAGACAAACGGGTGTCGTTCATGCCCCAGATTTCCAGCTCGCCGGGCTCTTCTGCCCAATGACGGCGCCAGTGCACTCGTCCTTCGTCATTCTGCACATCCCAGCCTTTTACACACAGCGCCAGCGGAGCCATCGCCTGCTTCAAGGCATGATAAACAGGTTTCCGGCGCAGGCCATAGTCAATCAGGGACCAGTTATGCACACCATAGCTGTCGCTGAGCGTCCAGAACAGGAGTCCCGAGCAAACAAATTTCTGCCGGCGGAATTCTTCATAGATGTGCCGCGTGATTTCCGCCTGAATCGCCTGACTGCGCAGAATGAACTGCTGCGCCGATACCGCCTCGTCGCCGAAATACTGCTTTTCCATCCGGGCAAGCAGCGTATGCTCCTGACAAGAGTTGGTATGGTGCAGCCAGACGGGATCATCAGGACGCATGTGCTCCGGCGGGATACATTTCAAGGCTGTCTCCATCGTCATCGCACCCATCAGACCAAACTCGCTCAGGAACTTCACCTGAAACTCTGTGAATCGCCACAGATCCAGATAATGCGGATGATCATGCACATGGGTCAGCAGCCAGATATGCTGATCGCCCCGGCGGCCATCTGCCTGCCCTTCGCCGCCAAACGGGCTGCTTTCCCTGTAAATCAGGGATGGACACATCTCATTAACAAGCTGCGGCAGAATCTGCTCGTAGATCGTTCCGCCATACCATGGCAGATCGGGCATCCACTGTCTTTGGGAATGGTACATCTCCTGAATTTCGTTATTGCCCGCCCATCCGATCAGACTTGCATGCCGGCGCAAGCGGCGAATGGCCTTCCGTGCTTCCGCCGTGATATCCGCCGTGAACACCGGATCGTGATCCGGATAGTAACCGCAGGCATACATGAAATCATGCCAGATCATCACGCCGGCTTCATCACAGGCATCCATCAGCGCTTCCGACGCATACACGCCGCCGCCCCAGACGCGCAGCATGTTCATATGCTCATCCCGAGCCAACGCTATCAGCGCCCGTTCCTTTTCTTCAGAGATACGGCCCGGCAGGCAATCGCAGGGCACATGATTTGCTCCCTTGCAGAAGACCGGAACACCGTTGAGCACAAAGGTAAAACCGGTCTCACCCTGCCCCAGCGCTGGCTGCATCAGTTCAATGGTGCGCAGCCCGAACCGCTGTGAACAGGCGTCAAGCACCGCACCGTCTGCATCCTGAATTGTCACGGTCACTGCATAAAGATAGGCGTCGCCCATGCCGTTGCACCACCACAGATGCGGTTCAGGAATGATCATCCGCAGGACCTGCGCAGACGAAGCAAGCACCTCCCGGCATTCCGCAACAACCATTCCTTCCCGGTCGTACACGGTACAAACCAGCGCAGACGGCAAGCAGGAGAAGCACTCCACGCTGACCTCAACCTCCACCTGACAGGGCGCCCCCTCAGACAGCGCTTTGTCTGCCGTGCAGGCATATACATCGGTGATCTGTGCATGATCGCAGGCAGTGAGGAACACCGATTTCCAGATTCCGCAGGAAGCGAGCCATATCGTCCAGTCCCAGCCGTAGACAAACTGCGGCTTCCGCATCCATGCACGCCATGGCTGTTCATTGTTCCACATGGCGCCCATTTGCGCAAGATCGTGCTTCTGCGCCTCCGCAAGGCCCTGGTCAATGCGAACAAGAAGCGTGTTTTCACCAGTCTGCACGAGCTTCGTCACATTCCAGGTCTTCTCCACAAAGGCATTGTTATGCCGTCCGACATACTGACCGTTGAGATATACATCCGCCGTACAATCCAGACCTTCAAAGGTCAGGAGCATGGCACCGGCAAGGTCCTGCGGCGCGATGAAAAAGGTTCTCTCGCACCAGAATTCCTTATCCTCCACCAAGCGGCAGTCCAGACTGTTCATCGCCTGAAGCGGCTCCTGAATCAGCCCTGCTTCGATCAGCGGCGTGTGCACGTCCCCCGGCACCTGATAAGGCAGCTTGACCGTGCCCTGAACTGCATCAGCCGTTCCCTTGCCGATATCGCACCAGGACATGCGCCACATACCGTCCAGCTGTATTCGTCTCGTATTCATTGCATATCCCTTTCCTCGTGGCATCGCGGCAGGAGACACTCCGCACCGCCATACCTGTCTGCACCCGATACAGGTGCATATCTGTTTTGTAATGAAAGCATATTCCCAAGACGATGTCAATGGTTTTTTCGCATTTTGCTGCGTATTTCAGACGCACATGCACGACCGCAGGGCAGAAGACATCGTTATCCCGTGTTTTTTCTTTCAAATTGCTCATTTCACAGATGACAGATTTGCACCCATTATGATATACTGTACATACAGAAAGCCCCGCACGCATTGTGATATCTGTTTTTTACGGCTTTCTCACCGCTTTTACGAAATCCACTGATGTCAAACATCCTCAGGGCCTTGAATGTACAGGGCTTTGTATCATCAATGAAGGGAAGTGCCATGATCAAATGAGATATCATATCGACACCATCCCCGTATGGGACGCAATGAAGCTGGACGGCGAGTGCTTCCTGTGCGCGCTGAATCGCCGCACGGAGCTGGGCGAAGTTGAGCATTATCTGGGCGCGTCCGTCATGGAGCCGGATACGCGCATTCAGGTCAACAAGAAGGGCTTCTGCTGCAATCATCAGCGGATGCTCTACGGCATGGACAATCGCCTTGGACACGCGCTGATGCTGGAAAGCCATGTCGCCGAGACCCGCGAACGCCTTGCCAAGGCCTGCAAGAGCATCCGGCATGCTGCCAAAGGCGCGTCAGGCGGTTCGCTGATGGACAGGCTGACAGGCAAAGCCCCCAGTCCCGCCAAACTGATGGAAAACGCCGCTGAAGAGCTGGAAAGTCTGACCCACACCTGCATCGTCTGCGACTCCATCGAGGATAACATGAACCGCTACCTGCATACATTCTTCCACCTGTACCAGAACGACACGGAATTCCGCAAGCGTTTCGAGAACTGCAAGGGCATGTGCCTGAACCATGCTGCCATGCTGCTCAAGCTGGCCCCCAGCGAGCTGAGCGCCAGCGCTCTGCCTGCCTTTGCCGAAACAATCTGCACGCTGGAGATCACCGCTTTTGACCGCATGCAGGAGGATATCAGCTGGTTCTGCCGCAAGTTTGACTATCGCTACTATGACGAGCCGTGGAAGAACAGCCGCGACGCTGTGGAGCGTACGGTTAACAAGCTGCGCGGCTGGTGCGTCGGCACAGAACCGAATCCGAAGGAGTAAAGCCCCGCCATTTCTTGTCAATACATGAAGAAGCCGCCCCATGCTGAGCGGCTTTTTTATATCCTGTTCTTCAACTGTGCTCGGCCTGCCGGAACAGATCTGCAACCGCTCCGGCAATATTTGCGTGTTCTTTGGATATTGTGCACACATGCGGAACATCATCAAGCCACAGGATCCCCTTTTTTGTGCTGCCGGCGCCCGCAAGGATCACATCTGCGCTGTCCGCAGAGATCGTCTCATCCTGGCGACTCTGCACAACAAGCATCGGACACTGTACCGCATGCAGATCACGCCGTGCCATCCTGATCAACCGGTTCAGATCGGCGCCGCATTTCGTGGGAAACCCCGGATAGCCATAGTCATAGCGATCATCCACCTGCGCAGAGGCCCCTTCCCGGCTGCGCCACATGACTCGCGGAACAAAGGGAGCTGCCAGACCTGCCAGCGGAAGCAGCCTGTTTCTGACCGCCATGGGCGCTGAAATGGGAGCAATCGCCGTCGGATGCATCTGCTCAGCAAGAATCAGCGCGATGCAGCCACCCATGCTCAGCCCCGCGACGCTGACGAAGCGGCATCGGGACTTCAACGCCAGGAAAGCTTCCTTTGCCGCGTCAAGCCAGTCCTGCCAGCCAGTCTGACCCATTTCTTCCATAGAGACGGCATGGCCGGGCAGATTGATCCCTTCAACCGTGAAACCGCGTGCATGGAGTCCTTCGCCCAGCAGCCGCATATGTCCCGCCGAGCCGGTAAAGCCGTGCAGAAGCAATACGCCGTGGCTGTCGCCCTGCAGGTGGAAGGGCTGACAAGCAGGGTTCGAAAAGTCCCGGACAGGCCGTGTATTCATGGTACGCCTCCTCATCAGTCGATCAAGTCAATATCCCGTTGTCTGCCCAGCACAATGAGGATGTCATGCGCCTGGAAAACCTCATGTGCTCCGGGAGAGACCCGAAACACGCCTTCCCGGCGTATACCAACGATCGTCAGGTGATAATCGCGGCGCACATTGATCTCCGCCAGCGAATGGCCGCACCACCGCTCAGGCACCAGAACCTCGGCAATCTGAAACTCATCGGACAGTTCCATCATTTCGAGGATATTGGGCGTATCCAGCAGCCGGGCGACACGCTGACCCATATCCCGCTCCGGGAATACGACCTTATCTGCGCCGACCTTGCGCAGTACCTTCGCATGCAGCTCGTCCACGGCCTTGGCAATCACTTGCGGCACACCCGCTTCCTTGCACAGTACAGTCACAAGGATGCTGTCCCGGATGTTGCTGCCAATGGCGACAACCGCTGCGTCATAGTCGCTCACACCCATCATAAGCAGGGCATTCTCATCTGTTGCATCTGCCTGTATTGCTTTGGTCACATACGGCGCAACATCGTTCACAAGCTGTTCGTCGCTGTCCACGGCCAGCACCTCATGGCCCAGCCTGCACAGATTCTGCGCTACGCTTGCACCGAATCTTCCAAGCCCCAGCACCAGAAACTGCTTCTTTTTATTCCGCATTTCTGTCACTCCTCACCCAATCGTGATATTCTCTTCCGGATAACGGATGCTCCCCTTCTGCTGCCTCTGCCGGTCGGCCAGCGCGAATGCCATGGTCAGCGGGCCTACGCGTCCCAGATACATCAGCGGGACCAGCACGGTCCTGCTGAAGGCTGTCAGTCCAGGCGTACCGGCACTCGTCACGCCGACGGTCGCAAGGGCTGACGCTGTCTCGAACAGCAGATCAATCAGAGGAATCCGTCCTCCCTCCGCAAGGGTCAGCGTCAGCGTGCCCGTCAACAGCAGCAACGTCGCCACCATTACGATCGCCAGCGCCCTGCGTGTAAGGGCCGCGGGCAGACGCCTGCCCAGCACCACGGTTTCCTCGCCGCCTCGGATGACTGACCATACTGACAGCAGCAGCACCGCCACCGTGGTAGTCTTGACGCCGCCGCCAGTCGACGCGGAAGACGCGCCCACAAACATCAGCAGCGCGGAAAACAGCTTTGTACCATCATGCATTGATGCAAGATCAATGGAGTTGAAGCCCGCCGTGCGCATGGTCGCGGATTGAAAGAAGGCATTGACCAGCCTGTATCCCGCGCCATCCACCGCACCAAGCGTCGCAGGGTTACGCCATTCGACAAGCGCAATAAACGCTGTTCCGCCAAGCAGAAGCGCCGCCGTCGAAATCAGCACCAGCCGCGTATGCAGCGAAGCCGCTCTCCGTCGGAGCTTCCCGGCTATCACCTCGCTGATGACCGCAAAGCCCGTGCCGCCAAGAATGATCAGCACAGCGACTGTCAACAGCACCATTGGATCATGCTGAAATCCCGTCAAGCTGGAATACTGCCCGAACAAATCAAAACCGGCATTGCAAAATGCACTCACAGCATGCCATACGCTGTAATATAATCCTTTTCCCCATCCCAGCAGCGGCACAAAGCGCACGCACAGAATGGCCGCACCCAGCAGCTCAATGCCCGCCGCCAGCAGGCTATACCAGCACGTCAGCTGAACAAGTCCCGCAAGCGTTGCAGTGTTCATCGATTCACGGATGATCATGCGGCCACGCAGAGTGATCCGCCGTCCCAGGGCAGCCATCACAAGCGTCGCAAATACCATGAAGCCAAGACCGCCGATCTGAATCAGCACAATCAGCACCAGCTGGCCGAAAAGCGAAAAGGTCGTGCCTGTATCCACCACAATCAGCCCCGTCACGCACACAGCGCTGGCTGCGGTGAAAAAGCCGTTGCCGATCCCGATGCTTTGTCCGTCTTTGGCCGACACGGGAAGCGACAATAGCACGCCGCCAAGGAGGATCAGCATCAAAAAACCCGCTGCCATCACCCGTTCAGGATGGATCAAACGCTGCAGTATCGGCGTCGTTTCTCCATGCTTCCTTTGAAACAAGCGCCATTCCTCCAATCTTTTTCAATCAGCTGTTGCACTTGACTTGACAATTCAAGCGAGCAAAACACGTTTTCATTATACACATTCTGCCGCGTTTTGTCCAGCCGCCCTCCGGATGCTTACGACGACAACCGTCTGGTCGTCACGCCGCTGCTCCCCATCAGTACAGAAAGCTGCATCCAGCAGGAACCGCGCTGCATCAGCCGGAGACTCCTGCTCCAGTGCCTGACGGATCGCGTTTTCCAGCGCAGCCTTGCCGGCAAAGGCTTCCTCCACGCCGTCTGTCAGGAGAACCAGCGCGTCCCCATCCTTCAGGCGAAGGCTGCTGGCCCTGCTTTCCACATTCTCAAGGATCCCCAGCGGAAGCGCGTCACCCGTCAGCTGGGACAGCGAATCTCCCTGCATCAGCCAGCTTCCCGCCGCGCCGAGCTTGTCCAGCGCCGCATGCCCGCTCCATAGATCAATGGTCAACAGATCGACAGTGGAAAAGCGCTCGCCTTGGCCAGCCAGGAGCATCATGCCGTTAACCGCCGTCAGCGTCTGGGCACGGGTATACCCTGCATCCAGACACAGCCGCAGCAGCTCCACAGTCTGCCGGGAGGCCAGAGCAGCCTTTTCTCCATGTCCCATGCCGTCAGACAGCGCAGCAAGATACCTGCCATCCAGCAGGAGTCCCGTCCATGCCGTATCGCCGCATGCGCTGCCATCATCCGCACTGGTGATGCTCGCCGCTGCCATGCCCGACTCGGCCTGCAGCAGAGGCTGCTCAGCCAGCTGCAGGCGATCTTCATCCAGCCTGGCCACGCTCATGGGAACCTCCAGCACATTCGCTACAAGCTGACACAGCTCCTCCGCCTGTTTGCGGGCGCCTGTGATGTACTGCAGCTCGAAAGCCGCCTGCACATGCCCCTGTACCCGCCGGACATAGGCCAGCCTTGCAGGCGTCGCCCGCTCCGCAAGCTCGCGTCGGATGCGGCGGGCACTCATATCGTCCCACCAGCTTTCGCCGGAGGACAGCAGGGCAAAGCGTCTTGCAGCACCGGCCATAGCCGTCAGGTGCGTCACAAGCATGTCCCGCTGATCGCAGGCACGACGATTGCTTCTTTGGGCTGCCGCATCTTCCTGCCGGAGGTATTCCATGCTCTGCCGCAGCTGATAGAGCCGCGCACAGCCCATGCCGCGCAGTTCCTCCAGCGCACTTTGCCAAACATCGTCCGCCGAATTGCGGCAAGCCCAGACCGTCTCCGCTTTGCGGCAGCCCAGCTCGGATGTCATACAGCCGCACAGAGCCACCTCCGGGCAGCCTTCACACAGCTTCTGCTGCCACCAGATGGGCGTATGCACTTCCTCAGCATCCATGGGGGAAGGCACTGCGAGCGCCATCGCGCCGACCGTCTTTTCCCACGCCGCCAGCGCACAGGCAGCATATGCGTCCCCGGGAGCCGGATGATTGGTCAGGAATCTCCGGAAAAACAGCTGTCCCCGCTCCACTGCCGCACGTGGAAGCATCGCCGTTACAGCTGCCACAGCCGCGATTGCACCCGCAGCGCCATATCCGGTTCCCCCTGCGATGATCAGCGTAAGCAGTGCTCCCATCCCGAAAGCAGCACAGATGATCCGCCTGCGTCCGAGTGCCTGCGACATTCCTGCCAGAAAGCCGCCCACAGACAGTGCCACCGCCAGCGAGACCGGCAATCCCTGCAGCGCCAGCACAACACCCGCCACCATCCCGCATACACAGCCGGCACCCACACCAAGATACATTGCCGTCAGCAGCACCAGCATCCCCGCTGTCAGCACGCCGATATTCACGCCCAGCAGCATCCGTGCACCGCCGCACACCAGCATCGCCGCCAGATATCCCACTGCGACACGTTCTTCCATGCTGTCTATATGCCGCGGCCCGGTCAGGGCCTTGACCGCCCGGAAAAACACCGGCGCCGACAGTGCGCTCAGCGGAACAGCCGCCACGCCTAACAGAAAATCCGAGGCGACAGGGCTGATCCAGCCTGCAATTGCCGCCGGCAGCACCGCCGCTGCGGTAAAGCCCATAAGCACCCCCGTGCTCCGTCCATAAACCACATAAGGCGCAAGCAGCGTAACCGCCATGGTTGCCAGCATGTCCCACCGCGGCGGCAATCCCCACAGAAACCGGATCAAAAAGGCTGCTGCGCTTCCTGCCAGCGGATGCTTCATATCCCGGTCGCCAGCCGCCAGCGCCGCTGCATACGCCGCATACAGCCCGGACGGAATCGCCAGCACATCCGCAAAGGCCAGCAGGAAGCCTGGCGCCGTCTCCGCTGCCAGACGCATGAGCTTTATCATCTGCTGCACACTGACTCTCCTGCGCGGCTTGTGCATCCAGCGATCCTTCCGCCGTTTATGCTGCCGGACAACCACTTCTGCCATATGCCGTACCCTCCTTGGCGTCGCTGGATGTCAGCATACGGCATATGGCCGCCATTCATCGTCGATTCGCCGCGCGGGATTTGTCAACGTGACACGAACGGCATGCAAAAGCCCGGAGCGCATGCAGGCGCCCCGGACTTCGCTTATTCGATGGACAGCACAGTATAGTCTTCCTCCTCCACCGCCTGACGCAGCAGTGCATCGTCCACGGGGGCGGAGAGCGTCACCACAGCCGTGCCCTCCATATGGCTGGGTACGGCCGACGTGACGCCGTCAATCGCCTCCAGCGCCCGCTTCACCATCGCTTCGCAATGGCCGCACATCATGCCGTCGATCTTCATGGTGCGGATAATCCCGGCAGGTTCGTCCGGCATTTCAATCTCCGGCAGCGTCACAGAACGGATCGCTTTGTCCCGCTTTCCATCATGAATGTGCAGCAGGTTCAGCCGAAGCGCGTTGGAAACCACGCAGAAGCTCGACAGCGACATCGCCGCCGCACCGAACATGGGATTCAGCCGCCAGCCCAGAAGCCCGATAAACACGCCTGCCGCCAGCGGAATACCAATCACATTGTAGCAGAATGCCCAGAACAGATTCTGATGAATGCTGCGCAGCGTACCCCGGCTGAGACGGATCGCCGCGGGGACATCCGTCAAACGGCTGTTCATAAGCACAACATCCGCCGCGTCAATGGCCACATCCGTACCTGCTCCGATAGCAATGCCAACATCCGCACGTGTCAGGGCAGGTGCATCGTTGATGCCGTCGCCCACCATGGCCACGCGTCCAGCCCGGCCAAGCTGGCGGATCACAGCTTCTTTGCCGTCCGGCTTGACTCCGGCGATCACCCGATCGACGCCTGCCATCGCGCCGACTGCATCGGCTGTGCGCTGGTTATCTCCGGTCAGCATGACGACTCTCAATCCCATTTGCTGCAGCTCGCGTACCGCACGGGGGCTTTCCTCCTTGATCGCGTCGGCCACGGCAATCACGCCCAGCAGCGCATTTCCACGGGCGAAAAACAGCGGCGTCTTCCCTGCTTCGGCAAGTGCTTCTGCCTGCCTTTTCACCTCCGGAGACACCTGCGTCCGCTGGCTGATGAATGCAAGATTTCCGCCCTGCAGAAGCATTCCCTGCAGCGTTGCCGTCAGGCCGTTGCCAGGCAGCGCGCGAAAATCAGAAACTTCATCCACCGTCAGCGACTCCTCCTGCGCCCTTGCCATGACTGCCTTGGCAAGGGGGTGCTCCGACCTTGCTTCCAGCGCAGCCGCCAGCTTCAAAAGCTCCCTGTCCGTCACGCCCTGCACAGGCAGCACATCCGTCACACGGGGTTCACCGCTGGTAATGGTTCCTGTTTTGTCCAGCGCAACAATCTGTACACGACCAGTTGTTTCCAGCGCTGCAGCTGTCTTGAAGAGGATACCGTTCTTTGCGCCCATCCCGTTGCCAACCATGATGGCGACAGGCGTTGCCAGGCCCAGGGCGCAGGGGCAGCTGATCACCAGCACTGAAATCGCCCTCGCAAGGCTGCTGCCGACTGTTTCGCCCATCAGCAGCCACACAGCCAGCGTCACCGCCGCAATGCCGATCACCGCTGGCACAAATACGCCGGATACACGGTCTGCAACCTTCGCGATGGGCGCTTTGGTGGCTGCCGCATCCGATACCATGCGAATGATCTGCGACAGGGTCGTATCCTCGCCGACCCGCGTCGCCTCGCAGCGGATGAAGCCGCTCTGATTCACCGTAGCCGCCGAGACATGATCCCCCGGTGCTTTGTCCACCGGAATGCTCTCACCGGTCAGCGCCGCTTCATTCACCGCTGATGCGCCATCCACAACCACACCGTCCACTGGGATGCTTTCTCCAGGACGCACAACAAACACATCACCCTTCCTGACCTGCGCAACCGGGACCGTCTGTTCACGGCCATCTGCCAGGATCGTCGCAGTCTGCGGCGCAAGGTTCATCAGCGCCTTGAGCGCATCGGTGGTCTTGCCCTTGCTGCGCGCCTCCAGCATCTTGCCGACAGTAATCAGCGTGAGGATCATCGCAGCGGATTCAAAGTAAAACTCATGCAGGTAATGATGCGCCGTTTCCGGTGCATGCAGCTGTGCATGCGTCATGGCGAAAAGCATCCACAGGCTGTACACAAAGGACGCCGTGGACCCGAGCGCCACCAGCGTATCCATATTCGGCGAACGCTTCCACAGGGATTTGAAACCGCTGATGAAGAATTTCTGATTGATCACCATAACAATCGCCGTCAGCACCAGCTCAATCAGGGCAATGGCGACAGCGTTTTCCGCCAGCACCGCAGGAAGCGGCCAGCCCCACATGACATGTCCCATCGAAACATACATCAGCACCAGCAAAAAGCCGACAGACCACAGCAGCCGCCGCTTCAGCACCGGCGTTTCCCGGTCTGCCAGCTGATCTGCTGCCTGCGGCGCAGACGAACCGCTCTCCTTCTCCTGTCCCTTCACAGACGCTCCGTAGCCAGCACCGGTAACCGCCTCAATGATCGCCTCGTCAGACGCAGTTCCCTCCACCCCCATAGCATTGGTCAGCAGGCTCACGGATACCGCCTCGACTCCCGGCACCTTCGATACGGCCTTTTCCACACGGGCGCTGCAGGCCGCGCAGGTCATGCCGGTAACATTGTATTGCTTCATCTTAAACAACCTTCTTTCTGTCAGCGCATCAGCTTCTGCAATGTAGCCAGAAGTTCTTCCACAGCATATCCATTCCCCTGCCTGATATCATCTGCCACGCAGGTACGGATATGCTCGGACAGAAGCACCCGCGTGAAACCATTCAGTGCCGCCGTCACAGCAGATACCTGCGTCAGCACATCGGGACAATATGCATCCTTCTCCACCATGCCGCGCAGCCCGCGGATCTGGCCTTCAATGCGGTTCAGCCGGTGAATCAGCGCCCGCTTTTCATCCTCCGGGCGATTCTTGGTACGGCAGCATTCGCCGCAGGTATATTCATGCTCCACAGGTTTTTCCTCCCGCCCCGTCATTATACCCCATGGGGGTATCTGTATTATATACCCCGGCCGGGTATGTGTCAAGATAAAACGCAGCTGATCATACAACAGAAAAACCGCTCAAGCAGGCCGCTCCGCAGGGAAACCTCTTGACAAATGCGCAGTTTGCCATTATAGTATGAAGCTGGTATGGAATATCCATACCCTGTTTTCGTGATTCCATCAGAACGGCATGTCCGTTCATGCATAATATTGAGGAGGTAATCCCATGACCAAGGCGCTCATTTCCGTCACCGGTCAGGACACCACTGGCATCATTGCCGCTGTGGCCACCAAGCTGTCCGACCTGAACATCAATATTCTTGAGATCTCCCAGACCATCCTGTCCGGCTGCTTCACGATGATGATGGTGGTCGATCTGGACGGCGCAGGTCTGGAGTACGCCGTGATCGACGAGGCGCTCGATCCCATCCGCAAGGACAAGAAGCTGCACATTCACATGCAGCGCATGGATATCTTCGACGCGATGCATCGCGTCTGACCGGAAGGAGGATAATGAACCATGATTGAAACCGGTGAGATCCTCCAAACAATGCAGATGATCCAGCAGCAGAACTTCGATATCCGTACCATCACGCTGGGTATCAACCTGCTGGACTGCTCCCATCCCGTCGCCGAGGCCTGCGCGGCCCGCGTGTACGACAAGATCTGCATGACCGCCAAGGATCTGGTGAAGACCGGCGAAGCCATTGAGCGCGAGCTGGGTATCCCGATCGTCAACAAGCGCATCTCCGTCACCCCCATCAGTCTGATCTGCCAGGGGGATCCCCGCCCGATCGCGAAGGCCCTCGATAAGGCCGCAAAGGAGATGGGCGTGAACTTCCTGGGCGGTTACAGCGCCCTGATGCAGAAAGGTGCGACCAAGGCAGACGAACGCCTGGTGGAATCCATCCCCGAGGTGCTGGCCACCACCGAGCGCCTGTGCTCCTCTGTCAACGTGGGCAGCACCCGTGCGGGCATCAACATGAACGCCGTGCGCCAGATGGGCCAAATCATCAAGAAGACCGCCGAGCTCACCGCCGACAACGACAGCCTTGGCTGCGCGAAGCTGGTGGTGTTCTGCAATGCCGTGGAGGACAACCCCTTCATGGCAGGCGCGTTCTGCGGCGTGGGCGAGCCTGAGTGCGCGATCAACGTGGGCGTTTCCGGCCCCGGCGTGGTCAAGACCGCGCTGGAGCAGGTCAAGGGTCAGCCCTTCGACGTGGTCGCCGAGACCATCAAGCGCACCGCCTTCAAGATCACCCGCGTAGGTCAGCTGGTTGCCCGTGAAGCATCCCAGCGGCTGAACATCCCCTTCGGCATCGTCGACCTGTCCCTCGCGCCCACCCCTGCCCGCGGCGATTCCGTGGCTCACGTGCTGACCGAGATGGGTCTGGAAAAGGCTGGCGCACCCGGCACTACCGCCGCGCTGGCGCTGCTCAACGATGCGGTCAAAAAGGGCGGCGTGATGGCCTCCAACCATGTGGGCGGCCTGAGCGGCGCTTTCATCCCCGTTTCCGAGGAGATTGGCACGATCGAGGCTGCGGCCGCCGGTCAGCTGACCCTTGAAAAGCTGGAGGCCATGACCTGCGTGTGCTCCGTGGGTCTGGATATGATCGCCATCCCCGGCGACACCAGCGCCGAGACCATCTCCGGCATCATTGCCGACGAGGCCGCCATCGGCATGGTCAACTCGAAGACCACCGCCGTGCGCGTCATCCCCGCCGTGGGCAAGAAGGCCGGCGACACCGTCGAGTTCGGCGGCCTGCTGGGCTTTGCCCCCGTCATGCCCGTCAACACCTGCAGCAACGCGGACTTCATCGCCCGCGGCGGCCGCATTCCCGCGCCGCTGCAGAGCCTCAAAAACTAATTCTTAATTCGTAATTCTTAATTCTGAATTGGGAATGCAGAACAGCTGCTGCGCGCACCGGTTGTCCCAGTAACCAAATGAAGCATTAAGATTTCTTATTATGGAGGAATCATGTCCAATTTTGTTGACCACGTCAAAATCACCTGCAAGGCCGGCAACGGCGGCAACGGCAGCTTGAGCTTCCACCGTGAAAAGTTTGTGCAGGCCGGCGGTCCCGATGGCGGCGACGGCGGTAAGGGCGGCGACATCCTGTTCTATGCCGATGTCAATATGCACACCCTGCTGGACTTCCGCTTCAACCGCAAGTTCACCGCTGAGAACGGCGGCGACGGCTCAGCCAACCGCTGCACCGGCAAGAACGGCGCGGACCTGATCATCAAAGTACCCGTAGGCACTGTCATCCGCGAGGAGGAGACGGGCGCGGTGGTGGCCGACATGGACACCCCCGGCGAGACCCGCGTCATCCTCAAGGGCGGCAAAGGCGGCTGGGGCAACCAGCACTTTGCCACCCCCACCCGTCAAGCCCCCAACTTCGCCAAACCCGGCATCACGACCGAGATCCACACCTTCCTCCTGGAGCTCAAGACCATCGCGGATGTGGGCCTGGTCGGCTACCCCAACGTGGGTAAGTCTACCATCCTGTCCGTCGTGACCGCAGCCAAGCCCAAGATCGGCAACTATCACTTCACGACCCTGACGCCCAATCTGGGCATCGTGCGCCGTCATGGCAAGGACATCGTGCTGGCGGACATCCCCGGCCTGATCGAGGGCGCAGCGGAGGGCGCGGGTCTGGGCCACGATTTCCTGCGCCATGTGGAGCGCACCCGCCTGCTGCTGCATGTCATTGATATCGCCGGCTCCGAAGGTCGTATCCCCACAGAGGATTTCGACCAGATCAACTACGAACTGGCCAATTACGGCGAGCTGGCGGATCGTCCTCAGATCATCGTATGCAACAAGGCTGACCTGCCTGACGCCGAGGAAGGCGTGCGTATGCTTCGCGAGCATCTGGCTGAAAAGGGGCTGGAGTATCCGATCTTTGTGGTGTCCGCCGCAACGCATCAGGGCTTCGACGCGCTGCTGGACAAGACCGCAGAAATGCTGGAAGAGCTGCCGCCCATCGTGCATTTTGTCGAGGAGGTCACCTTCGAGGACAAGCTCAGGCCCGGCGAATTTGAGATCGTACGCGACGGTGCGGTCTATGAGGTTGTCGGCAGCAGCATGGAGCGCCTGATCGACTCCGTCAACTTCGACGACGACGAGTCCATCGCCTGGTTCCACCGCACGCTCCGCCGCTGGGGCGTCATCGATGCGCTGCGCAAGAAGGGCGCGGGCGAAGGCTCGACCGTGCGCATCGGGGACATGGAATTCGACTTTGTCGAATAACTTCGTTATGTTTTGGAGCTGCCGCGCGGCTTTGGTTCCTTCGAGGAGTAGCGTCGCGCAACAGGCGCAACACAACGCGGTAGCCTGTACGTTTTTCGGGCCCTGACTGCAGCGTTTCGCCTTTTGATAGTGCGACAATCTGCCACCCACTGAACTTTTTTCTTCGTTTACATTATGACACACTAATCTGCATATCAGGAGAATCACAATGACCAGCAAGCAGCGTGCATACCTTCGTTCCATGGCCAACACCATGGAGACCATCCTCTACATCGGCAAGGACGGTATCATCCCCGGCACCATCAAGCAGGCCAGTGACGCGCTGGAAGCCCGCGAGATCATCAAGTGCGCCGTGCAGCAGGGCTGCCCCCTGTCCGCCCGCGAAGCCCTCAACCAGATGTGCGAGGAGCTGCAGGCCGAGCCTGTGCAGTGCATCGGCCGCCGTTTCGTCATGTACCGTCCCAGCAAGGACGATCCCCGCATCGTGCTTGAATAACACAAGCTTCAGGCACTCCTTTGGGGAAAGCTGTCCCCCAGGGACTGAAAGCGACTCTGCGCCTGCAGACGCTTCGCAATCCTCTACTTTTTGCCAGCCGGACATTGCGCACCGGCTGGTTTTATGTTATGATGGAGCATCATGATTCGGAAAGCAGGTGATTCCATGCATACCCACGTCCTTGAAACCGAACGGCTCATCCTGCGTCCCCTGACAACAGATGATGCAGAAGCCGAGTTCGTATGGCTGTCCGATCCCGTTGTCAACCGGTACATGCCCTATAACCTGTATACCAACGTCGCGGATGTTGTGAAATGGCTGGAAACCGCCGTTGCCGCCGAGGATGAGCTGCATTTTGGCTTTGTCCGCAAATCAGACGGACTGCTGATCGGCGCCGGCTCCATCGGCCCCAAGGGCCGGCACGCGCCCGACGTCTGGGAGTTTGGCTACAACCTTCGCCGCGACGCATGGAATCAGGGTTATGCAACCGAAGCAACGCGCGCTATGATTGATCTGGCCCACCGCACGTACGGCATCCGCGTCTTCACCGCCAGCCACGCCATCGCCAATCCGGCCTCCGGGCGCGTGATGGAAAAGTGCGGGCTGCACTTTGATCACTTCGGAGAATACAGCCGATTCGACGGCAGCGAAACCTTCCCGGCCAAATTCTGGAAGATCGTCATGGAGGAATGACATGGAGCATGTCGCACACCCCTTTGCCCCGGTCGTGGACCCAAACTGCCACACCCTCATCCTCGGCAGTTTCCCGTCGGTGAAGTCCAGGAAGAACGCCTTTTACTATGGCCACCCGCAAAACCGCTTCTGGCGGATGCTGGCCGCTGTTTTTCAGGAGGAGCTCCCTGCGGATATCCCGGCAAAAAAAGCGCTGCTGCTGCGGCACGGCATTGCGCTTTGGGATGTGATTGCTTCCTGCGAAATCCACGGCTCATCCGATGCGTCAGTCAGGAACGCTGTACCCGTTGATATCGCGCAAATAACAGAGATTGCAGACATCCGCCGCGTCATCTGCAACGGCACCCTGGCCGCGAAGCTTTACAGCAAGCATTTGAAGCCCATTATGGGCATGGAGGCGCTGACTGCCCCCTCCACCAGTCCAGCCAATGCAGCCTGGTCACTGGACAGACTGACCGGGATCTGGCAGCCACTGCTGACAAACACAGAAGGCCGCGTATGAGCAGGATGCCGTGCCTTCCATATTTTCCGCGAATATTCCGCATGCTTTTCCATTGGCATATACACCACAAAAGCATAATGAAGGAGCGCTCCCCCTGCCGGTATGCGCTCCTCCCGTCATACCGGACGCATCTGCGCGTCCGGTATTTACATTCCTCATGCAGCCGGCTGTACGCCCACGCTGACCGACCACTCTATCTCCGGATAGCGATGCTGCCAGTCAAGCTCATGCCATTCCGCCATATCCTTCATGTGCATGATCGCCTGCCGTCCCAGTCCAAGCGCATCGCAATTCGCCGCAGACAGACGGTTCAGCACGCCAAGGCATGCAGAGGCAACAGCCCGGCTTAACGCTTCGTCTGTCAAACTGGAGGACGTATACCGCAGAGTAATATGCACAGCAGCGCTCTGCATCGTCGGCGTAGACAGCTCCGTGTCCGCAGAAACATCCATCACGCGAACCGTTCCCTCCTCCAGCGTAAGCGTCACATTTTTCATTCCGCCGGTCATGAGTGTGAGCAACTGCATCTCCGCCGCAGAAAGCACTTCGCGGACAATCCCGTCCTGTCCCACCGGACAGCCTCCGGAAACCTTCCATTCGCCGTGAGCATGCTGCAGCCGCATCAGCACCGCATCCTGCCTTTCCCCCATGCGGATCACCTCTGCCAGCGTCGAGGCTGGCGCAGTCCCCTGCGATACACGGGTCTCCAGCAGCACATCGATCGATTTGCTCAGCCTTGTTCCGGTAGCAGGCTTCATATCATCCATCAGCTGCTGCATGTCCGCATCCGTCACAGCAACAGCTGTCTGGTGACGGATGTCATGTCGGGCTGCAAGCTCCGCAATGGCTGATGGGAAATCTATCGTCCTGGCCACTCCTTCCGCAAAGATCAGCAGCCGCAGCTGGTCAAGGTGCAGATGCATGGGAGCAGCAGCATCCAGTGACGTCATCGCGGACGTCAGCTCCTTGCCTTCAGCGGATATGGTGGTATAGCCTCCGCCTGTCTGATAGGTCGGGATGCGGGCATATACACGCCACAGACCGTCATCACGGCTTACGCCCAGTGCTACGGCGAAGGCGCGTTCCTCTGCCGGAAGCGCAGTACAGGAGGTACACAGCGCCGCCGCCAGCAGCATCACAATGATTCTCTTCATGCTTTCTCCCTCCTGAACAGCGCAATCAGAATGCACATGCCCGCCAGAACTGCCAGCGGCAGCAGCAGCCACGGCTCTGCCCTTCCAAGCATCTGCCAAAGACTGCGTATGTCCAGTGCCTGTGAAGCCGTCAGGAGAGCAAGCACGGCATAAGGCAGCCAGCGCGGCGGTTGTCCCATGGGCGCGCAAATCTGATCCGTCGCCATCTGCACTGCACCGCCGACTGCCAGAAACAACGCCAGCATCAGCAGGCACTGCAGCAGCGTACGCACCGCCGGCAGCGCAAACAGCGTAGGCAGCAGCATACTCCCCGCCAGCTCGTGCTCCCGGATGAGCAGCTCATGCGGGATGGTCAGGGTCAGCGCCAGCGGTACGGCGATACAGGCTGCCGCGACAGCAGCTGCCAGACGCACACGTTTTTCCGGCAGATCAGCCGGCAGCGTCAGCAGGAGCACAACCGGCCATGCAAGGCTCACCCCCGCCGCAAGCGCTGCACGAATGGCCGGCACGCCTTCACCCATGAGCGGAAACAATCCATCCGGATGCACATCACGCACTGAAAATGCAGCTGCCAGCAGCGCTGCACCCAGCATCACATGCCGCAGCAGATACGCGCCCCGCGCAAGACCCTCCCGGTGCAGACAGGTCAACAGCACGGCAGAGGTCAGCAGCGCCAGGGTCATCTGCGTACCCTGTGTGCCCACGCCCTCGGTAAACATGGTGATGAGCGCCGTCATGGAGGCCGTCCCGTCGATCAGCAGCAACACCCCCAACAGCAGCGATACGCACCAACCGCCAACCCCTCCCACGCATCGCCGAAGACAGTCTGTCAGTGTTCCTGTATGAGTGATGCGCATCGCAAACCGCAGCAATCCGTAAACTGCCGCGCCAGGCAGCAGGCACAAAAGCGCGATCCACCAGCTGCTGCAGCCTGCCAGCGGCACAATGCGCGTCAGGATCGTCCGCAGGACGGACACAATGCACAGCAGCTGCACAAGAACCGTCCGGGCACGGATTTCACCTGCCCGGCGAGCCTTCACACGCTCTGCCGGAGTATGTACGCGGGTGGTTGTCCTCATCGGTTCCTCCTGTCCCAGCGGCGCATAGCCCCATCGGCACGCTGTTGATCCGCCGTGCCGGCAAGCCATGTCCGCAGCCGCTGTCGCCATATCGGCCATCGCGCCAGTTCATCCGGATTGTGGGTTCGCAGGGGCGACATGGGCGCTGCAAAGGGTGAGCCCAGACTCGTCAGCGCACACAGACGCACCGTTCCCGCTGCCATGAACAGCACCATCCCGTATATGCCGAATACGCATCCGGCCGCAAGCAGTAGAAGCTGTCCAATCCGTACGGCCAGCCCCAGCGAATAGTCTGGCACAGCATAGCTGCCCAGACTAGACACCGCCACGACAATCAGCAGCAGTGGATGCACCAGCTTCGCATCCACCGCTGCCTGCCCGAGAATCAACCCGCTGACCGTCCCCAGCGTACTGCCCACGACAGAGGGGACGCGGGTACTGGCCTCGCCGATCAGGTTGAACATGACAAGCATCAGCAGCGTTTCCGCCGGTATGGACAAGGGAACGGCAGACTGGCTTTCCAGAATGGCTGTCAGGAGTGTCACCGGCAGTACCTCCGGATGAAAGGTCACCAGCGCCACAAACAATCCCGGCAGCAGCAGAGCGCACAGCGTTCCCAACAGCCGGATCAGCCGCATGAACGTGCCATACTGCCAGCGGGCAGAGGTGTCATCCGGCGTATGCAGGAGATGCAATATACTGCCGGGCAGCACGAGTACCTGCGGCGCGCCGTCCAGCACAAGGACGATCTGCCCCTCCAGAAGCATGGAGGCCGCCCGGTCAGGACGCTCGGTCAGGATGCACTGCGGGATCAGCGAAAAGGGTCTGTCTTCGATCAACTGCTGCAGCGCGCCAATGGACAGCACATGATCCGTGCGGACGCCGTCCAGCCGGGCCTTCAGCCGGGCAAGATTATCGGCGTCCACCGCATCCTTGAGGTACATGACGCACAGACTGACGGGATAGCGTTCTCCAATCACGCGCATTTCTCCGATCAGCTCCGGCGTCGGCAGGATACGCCGCAGCAGCGTGATACTGTCGCGGATCGACTCGTTGAAGCCCTGATGCGGCCCCAGAACGACGCTCTCCGTCAGCGGAGGCGATATGCCGCGGCGCACAAACATACGCACATCAAAACCAAGCGCGACGTCCATACCGTCGATGAATACCACTGCGCGGCCGTTCATCACCTGCGTCACAGCCTCCGGAATGTCACGCGCGGACGCCACATCACAGTTATAGACTGCGTTGCTCACCGCATCGGCCAATGACGATTCCGCCGTCTCCTGCCGCAGCAGCGTAAGCGGCGCAAGAACATAACGCTGCAAAAAATCTGTGGATACGACGCCCTCCATGTAATACAGCGATGCGTCGCGGCCATAGGTGCAGAAATGCCGGACATGCATGTCCGGATTGATGCTCCGGTACAACGCTTCATCCATAGCAGCGCGGTTGCGGTCTATCTGAGGTAGGATGGGTTGCTTCATGCGCAGGCCTCCGTTTTTTCCTAAACGTCAAGGAAGGCCGCGCCGCTGTAACGTGACGCAGCCTTCCCCGGCTTCTCCGGTTCATACACCATTCATTCAGCAGAATGAACGGTATATTACCAGCGGCAGCGGTAGGAATTGCACTGACTTTCATCCGCCTTGCCGTTGCAGCAGTTCTGCTTGGGCGCAACCTGGATGTCAGTCAGCGAGCACATACCGTTGATCGTATGATGCTGGCAGCTTTCCACGGAACAATGAATGCACTGGTTGTTCTTGTGAGACATGCGCGAACCCCTCCTGTGGATTTGTCGCCGTTTGAGCGGCGCATTCTTCAGCATACCCGGATTTTTGCTTGTGATTCGGGGAAAAATGTGCTATGCTGTTAAGGTCGCCGGATAACGGCGGCAGGGTACGCGCCGGACTTCCTTTCCAGTTGCGCCCTGATCAAAAAGGAGGAGCTTTTATGTTCAAAAAGCTGCTGACCACCCGTTCCCTTTGCGCAAGCGCTGTCATTGCCGCGCTGTACGCCGCGCTGACCGCACTCCTTGCGCCCATCTCCTACGGCAGCATCCAGTGCCGCATTTCTGAAGCGTTCACGCTGCTTCCGATGGTGCTTCCCCAAGCAATCCCCGGTCTTTTTGTGGGATGCCTGATCGCCAACCTGTTCAGCCCCATGGTGACCATCTGGGATATCCTCTTTGGCTCCATGGCCACGCTGCTGGCAGCAATCGGTACCTATGCGCTGCGCCGCACCCCCATCCTTGCAGCGGCATGCCCTGTGATCGCCAACGGCCTCATCGTGGGCACGGTATTGTCCGTCACCCTGAATCTTCCTCTGGCACTGACCATGGCTGAGGTTGCGCTGGGCGAGCTGGCTGCAGTGGCAATCGGCTTTGCGCTGCTCACCGCCATCAAGCGCACAAAAATTGATCTTTCCAGGCTTGTATGACACTTCCTGCAGCAGGCTGCATCCACATCGATGCGCCTGCCGCTTTTATTTTGCCGAAACACCAGTACCGCCATGCGCTGTCACGGAAAAAACGTGTGACCGAATGCTGAAAATTTGCAAGAATCATTTCCATTATGTCATGATATGTGCTATAATACAGGATGGAGTGTTATGCATTCCCCTGACATGTGACGAAAACCTTCAGGAGGATTCCCTGATGAACGATATGACGCTGATCCTTGCGTCGGCTTCCCCGCGCCGCAGAGAGCTGCTGGCAATGACTGGGCTCCCCTTTTCCGTGGATGCACCGGATGTGGATGAAAGCTGTACCCTGCCGCCCCGAGAAGCGGTAGCTGAGCTGAGCCGCCGCAAAGCACTTGCTGCTGCAAAGCTGCATCCCGGATGCGCTGTATTGGCAGCCGATACGCTTGTCTCCGTGGACGATACGGCGCTTGGCAAACCAACCGATGAAAACGACGCCGCCCGTATGCTGCGTCTTCTGTCCGGCCGCTGGCATCAGGTGTACACCGGCGTAAGCGTTGTTTCCGCAGCCGGCACGCTGATGACCGAAACAGACGTGACGGATGTACACTTTGAAACCCTGACCGAGGATGACGTCCGGTTCCTGATTGCAACGGGCGAGCCAATGGACAAGGCAGGCGCTTACGCTGTTCAGGGCGCCGCCGGACTGTGGATCGATCAGCTCCGCGGCTCCCACACCAACGTTATCGGTCTCTCCATGACAGTGACCCGCCGTCTGCTGCGGCGCTGCGGTCTGCTGTGATTTTGCCAGACAGATGTTTTTTCCTGCGCTCAAGGCGCGTTTGACATAGACAGATAAGGATGGACATATATGCATTTTTTTGCCCCCGACATCGGTATTGACCTTGGCTCCTCCAATACGCTGGTTTACGTGAAAAAGCGCGGCATCGTCATCAGTGAGCCGACGCTGGTGGTCGTCAGCGGTACCAACCGCAAGCAGGTGCAGTCCGTAGGCGACGAAGCCCGACGTGAGCTGGGCCGAACAAACGCCTCCAAGACCGTCGTGCGTCCCATCCGCAACGGCGCGATTGCAGATTTCGACATGACAGCCCTGCTGATCCGCTATTTCATGCGCAAGGCCATTGGCGTTTCCAACGTCGTCAAGCCCAAGGTCGTTATCTCTGTCCCCGCAGGCATGGACGATGTGAACCGCAAGGCCATCACCGAGGCCGTCCGCCTGAGCGGCGTGAGTAAGGTGTATCTGGTGGAGAAGCCCTTCGCTGCTGCACTGGGCTCCAACCTGCCGGTCTATGACCCCATCGGCAGCATGGTGGTGGATATCGGCGGCGGCACGACGGATGTGGCTGTAGTGTCTCTGGGCGGTCTCGTCGTAAGTCAGTCCATCCCCGTGGGCGGAGCCAAAATGGATGAGGCGATCATCAATCACATCAAGCGCGAATTCAATATGATCATCGGCGACCGCACTGCCGAGGACGTCAAGATTGATCTCGCATCCGCCATGCCCCTGACAGAGGAGCGCAAGGTACGCATCCGCGGCCGGGATTTGCTGTCCCCTCAGGCCATGGACATCGAATACACCTCCCGTCAGGCCTATATGGCCGTCCACGAGCCCTGCAAGGCCATCATCGCCGCCATTCGCTGGGTGCTGGAGCGCACGCCGCCGGAGCTGGCCGCTGACGTGATGCGCACGGGCATTCACCTGACCGGCCGCGTCGCGCAGCTTTATGCGATGGATCAGTTCATCGCCAATGAGCTGGGCATCCCGGTACTCATCGCCAAGGAGCCGGGCGATTGCACGGCACTGGGCCTTGGCTACATTGTGGAAAACATGGTCATGCTCAATCAGCAGGGCCGTATGCCGCAAATGGCGTAAGTGAATCGTTATATGATTGTGCGCTGCCAGTTTTCTGTCAGCAGCGCCGCATGATCCGCATGATTGAGGTGAACTGAACTCATGGCAAAGCATCATGACAAGGACAAGCAGCGCCGCAAGGTCCTCCTGCCCGATCCGGACGATTTTTATTTCGACGACGATCTTGACAGTGTGACCCGCGGACTGCCCACGGAAAGCGATTATCTCCCTGCAGCGGAAGAGGAAGCGCCTCAACCCCCGCCGATGACGGAGGGAATCGGCCGTGCCGGCGTGCGTATGTTTGGTCTCCCTGCCGATCCGGTGCAGGAGGATATGCCCGAGGAGGAGCCCTACGACGGCGATCCCTATGGGGACGAAGAGGACGATCCCTCGCATTTTCAATTCATACCTGCCTATGACGATGATGACGATGATGACGACGAGCCTGCTTCCGGCATCCGGCAGGAGCACGATGACGCACGCAACGCACAGGCTGAGCCCATCCCCGTCGCCCGCAGCCAGAAGCGTAAAACGCAAAAGCGCGTCATCCCTGAAGAGGAAAAGACCAAGTCCAAGCATCCCCGCCTTCGCATTGCCATCATGGCCCTTGTGACCGTCATCATCCTCGGTGCGATGGGCATGATGCTGCTCTCACGCACCATGTATCCGGACAATGCACTGCTATCGCTGCCGGAGCGCGCAGTTTCGGGCGCGGTCGGGCCTGTGCAGTCTGTGTTTTCCGGGTTTGTGGAGTATTTCGCGGATTATTTCCGCACCCTCAAGCTCCGCAGCAATCTGGAGCAGGCTTACGTCGACGTCGTGACCAAGAATGAGGAGCTGGCCGTCCGCGCCGCCATGGCAGACGAGTATGCCCGTCGCCTTGCACAGTACGAGGACATTGACCACGAGATCCAGAACAATCTGGCGCTCAATCCCCTTCGCTGTCAGGTCATCGGCGCCGAACAGGGCAACTACTTCTCCACCTTTACCATCGACGCCGGCAGCCGTCAGGGCATTGAGGAATACATGGCTGTGACCATCGGCGGCGCGCTGGTTGGCTACACGGAGGAGGTTTATGAAACCACCTCCACCGTTCGCGCCATCATCGACAGCAATGCTTCCATCGCCGGTCTGATCCAATCCAGCCGCGATCAGGGTACCGTCCGCGGCACGCTGGGCGTGGATGGTCAGCCGATGTGCCGCATGTACTACCTGCCGGATGATCATCTGCCCCGTCCGGGCGATATCGTGGTGACCTCCGGCGTCGGGATGTCCTTCCCCAAGGGCATCCCGATCGGCACAGTACGCGAGTCTACCCGCGGCATGGAAGCCAACAAGCAGTACATCGTTGTGGAGCCCGAGGTGGACTTCGAGCATCTTGAATTCGTGATCGTGCTGCGCTACAAGCCCGCTGCCGAGGCCGTGCAGGGACGTGAATCCACTGCAACGTACAACGAGTACGTGCCCACGGTGTCCGCACGTCCCTATCCGACGCTTCGTATCGGCACCACCCTTCGCTTTGGCGAAACAGCCACGCCGATTCCGACGATGTCCGTCACGCCTACGCCCTCCCCCACGCCTACGCCCAAGCCTACCGCAACCCCCACGCCCAGGCCCACTTCAACCGGCCCCGTGTACGAATACAGCTCCGATCTTCTGGGCCCCACGCCTACCCCCACCGCAACACCCACGCCCTCCCCGACGCCCGTCATTACCCTTGGCCCGGACAACATGACCTGGGAGGAGGAGTAACGTGCGCAAAGCATTCATGCGTCAGGTGAAGCTGCTGCTGATCGTGCTGCTGGGGTATCTGGCGCAGGTGACGATCATGCCCTATGTGAAGGTCGGCGGCGTCGTGCCCAGCATGCTGATTGCCGTAATCGCCATCATCACCGTCGGCTACGGCAAGCTCCGGGCACTGTGGGTCGGCGCGTTCTACGGCATCGTGATGGAAACCATGCTGCCCACGGTGAAGATGATGAACCTGATGCTCTATCCGGTCTCAGCGCTGTTCTGCAGCGTATTCTTCGCCGACAAGAGCGCCTCACGCCTGCAGTATGAGCGTTCCGCCGGCAAGGCAGGCCGCAACATCAGTCCGCTTCTGCGCACCATCCTGTGCGCAGCGATGAACGCGTTGATCTATGAAATTGTTAACGTGGTCTATATGTATCTGGGCGGCACCGCGCTGACTATGGCTCAGGTCAACAAATCCCTCAACGGCGTGTTTTATACCACGCTGCTGACGGCGCTCCTGATGCTCCCTGTACGAAAGCTGCTGGGCTTCCGCAAGCCGAAGCCGGAAAATCCCGTTGAGCTTCGCTTTGGACAGCGTCCTGAGCGCGACTGAGCACACCCCTATCCACGGAAGGAGGCAGCCTTTTGAGCAATCCTGCAAGCCGCGACCCGCATAAAGGAATCAGCTGGCGCTTCGTGGCATTCGTATTCATCCTGCTGCTGATGTTCGGTTATCTGACAAGCGGCCTGATCCGCCTGCAGCTGCAGCAAAGCGAGGAATACGCCGAAAAGGCCGAGGATGTACGCACGAAGACCATCGTGCTTCGCGGAAAGCGCGGCAACATTACCGACGCAGATTCCGTTATCCTCGCCAAGGACGAGCTGGTCTACAACGTCACTTTCTATAAGGACGCCAGCGAATCCTCCAAGACCGACTATCTGGAATATACCAATTCCATCGTCGAAGCCCTCGAGATCATCGAACGCAACGGCGGCAAGCTGGCTTTTGATTATGTGATCCGCCGCAGCGAAGAAACCGGTGAATGGGAATTCAACTTCGGCACCGGCGTATCCGAGAGCGTCCTTGCCACCCGCGAAAGCCAGTGGCGCTCCAACAACTATGTGTCCTCCAAGACCCGCTATCCCGATGCAGCAGCCTGCCTGGCCAAGCTCAAGCAGAATTACCGCATCGTCCAGAGCGAGGAGGAGCGCGAGCGCTACAAGGAGGAGGAAGGCGAGAAATACGTCGACTGCGTACTGCTGGACGAGGAGACCATGCTCAAGGTCATGGCGGTCTACTCCGAAATGCAGATGAACGTGTTCAACTCCCAGCCCATCCCGATCGCTGAGGACGTGACCTACGAAACGGTCATTGAGGTGGAAACACGCTCAATGATGCTTCCCGGCATGGCCATCGAAGTCGGCACCAAGCGCGTATATCCCAAGCATACCATGGCCGCACAGATCATCGGCTACATCGGCAAGATTCCCAGCCAGTCCAAGTGGACGGAGCTGAGAGTTAAGGGCTACAGCTACAACGATACCATCGGCCGTGACGGCATTGAGTCCTCCATGGAGGACTGGCTGACACAGAACAGCTCTCTGCGTCAGGGCAGCCGCATCGTCGAGCGAAACAACTGGTCAAAGGTTGTTCGTGAGCTTTCCTACACTGAGCCGCAGGACGGCAACAACGTCAAGCTGACCCTGCGCGCCTCCTACCAGCAGGCTGCCGAACGCGCCATCGCCACCAACGTGGACGCCATCCGCGACAAACAGGAGTCCCTGATGGTTGACTCCGCCTGGCTGGAGGATAACCGTACCGACATCGCCAAGCGTAACTGGGAACAGTATCCACTTGAGCTGGCAGAGCACGGCGTCATGGTCGTTCTGGATATGAAGGATCGCGTGCTGGCCATGGCAAACTACCCCACCTATGACTTGAACGCGCTGGTCGCCGGCGGCGCAGAGGCTCGCGCCATCCTCGCCGATGACCGCAATCTGATGCTGAACTATGCCATTGGTTCCCGTGCGACGCCCGGCTCCATTTTCAAGATGGTCACCGGCTTTGGCGCACTGGCAGAGGGCGAGCTCTCCCCCCGTGAACGCATCACGGACATGGGCTATTACACCCTGTACAACAACGACAAAAGCACCGCGCCCAAGTGCTGGATCTCCGAGGGCCAGCGCTATCTGCACAATGCACAGACCATCGTCGAGGGTATTGCCAACTCGTGCAACTACTTCTTCTACGAGCTGGGGAGCCGTCTGGGTGAGGAACGTCTGTACCGTTATGCCTCCCTGTTCGGCATGACGAGCCTGACAGGTATCGACCTGCCCGGCGAGGTCCGCAGCGTTGTGGGCAGCCAGAACACCCTCTACGACCCCACCAAGGCCATGGGCGAAGCCGATCAGGACACGTCCATGCCCCTCATCGTTTTCAACTCCATCAAGACGCACCTGAAAAAGTGCGGCGCCTCCCGCGGCATGGAATATGACGATGAGCGCCTTTCCACCTGTGCCAAGCGTCTGATGGACATGGCTGTGCTTTACCCCGAATCTGAGTGGGTTCAGAACATGCGCACCATCCTGATGGAAGAGCTGAACATGACCAAGGAAATGGTCTATTCCGCCGCCGTCATTACGGACGCGTACAACTACATGAACGATATCAAGTGGGGTGGTCAGCAGACCATCCTGACGGGCATTGGCCAGTCGGTCACGACGGTCACGCCTGTGGCAGTTGCACGCTATGTGGCTGCGGTGGCCAACGGCGGCTATGTGTACAACGTATCCATCGTCGATTCCATTATCAGCCCCGAGGGCGAAATCCTCTCCCAGCGCGAGCCCCGGCTGGTCAATCAGCTGGAGGATACCGGCGATTACCTCGCCCTCATCCGTGAAGGCATGAAGGGCGTTACGGACGATACCGGTACGGCACGCAACTACTTCCGAAACTACAGCAACGTCAGCAACAACATCGCTGCAAAGACAGGTACCGCACAGGTCACCAGCATTGACCTGGAGAACAACGCCTGGTTCGTCTGCTTCTCTCCGCAGGTCGATCCGGAGATTGCCATCGTGGTTTTCGTGCCTCATGGCTACTCCGGAGGTATGGCCTCCATGGCCGCCCGTGACTTTGTACAGTGGTATCTGGATCAGACTGAGCTGCGTACGACAGATTACATTCTCCCCGGCGGCAACACCCTCGCGCCCTGATGCACGCAGGTTCCGCCCTTCCATACACAGACAAGGAGGCTGCCACAGCCATGAGCACAGCATGGATCATCGCATCAGGCAAGGGCGGCGTCGGCAAGAGCACCATCACCGCCTGCCTCGGCGCCGCCATGTCCCGCGAGGGACGCAGAGTCTGTATTGTCGATGCGGACATCGGTCTGCGTGATCAGGACGCACTGCTGGGGCTTGAAAACCGCATTGTATTCGATCTGCTTGACGTCGCCGGCGGTTCCTGCCGTCTGGATCAGGCGCTGGTCATGCCCGATGGCGAGCATCGCCTGACCCTGCTGCCCGCCAGCCAGTTTGCCCGGGCAAAGGAGCTGAGTCCCAAGGATTTCAGGCGCATTCTGCTGGAGCTGAAGGAACGCTTCGACGTGGTGCTGATCGACTGTCCTGCCGGTATTGAAAGAAGCCTTCGCGGCCTGATGAACGACGCCGTCGACGAGACGATCCTCATCTGCACCCCGGATGACATCTGCATCCGCAACGCAGAGCGCACCTGCGGCGTAATGGAAAAAAAGGGTCTGCCCCGTCCGCAGGTGATTGTGAACCGGTTATCGCCCGAGCTTATCCGCGCAGGCGAAATGTACACGGCTGCCACCGTCGCCGCCACGCTGGATATTCATCTGCTGGGAGAAATCCCCGAAGACGCCGCCGTCTACCGTGCTGCACTTCAACACCTGTCCCCGATGGATGTTGACTGCGAAGCCCGCCGCGCCCTGACCCGCATTGCCTGGCGCATGCTTGATGAGGACGTGGATGCTCCCCTTCCCGGCTACGGAACCGAAAAACTACCGTGGTACCGCCGCATTTTCCAACCCGCCCTCAAGGAGGTCAAGCGCATTGATCGCTGAAAACAGACGCGCCCGTGCGCATATAGACATACCCCTGATCATGCTGGTGGCCGGATTATCGCTCTTTGGCGTGATCGCCGTCTGCGTGGCTACCTATCCGATTGACTCCACCGCAGAGACGCTGCTGGCACATATCGTCGAGTCCTCTTCGGCAATGCGTCAGTGCTTCTTCCTGCTGCTGGCCCCGGTCATCGTGACCGTCATCATGAACATCCCCTACCATATCATCCGCCGCTTCACGACACTGCTGTATTACGGCGCGACGGTTCTGGTTCTGGTGGTGTGGGTGTTCAACCGCGCCGAGGGCGTGAAAGCCTGGCTGGACGTTATCTGGGGCATGACCATTCAGCCCTCGGAGTTCATCAAGCTGTCCATGATCCTTATGCTGGCGCAGGAGCTCGCCGCAGAGGAAAAGCCCATGGCTACCCTGCACGACTTTCTGCGGATCATGGGCCGCGTGCTGCTGCCCGGCGTGATCATTCTGGCGTCAGGCGAAACAGGCTCGCTGATCGTTATCGTGTTCCTGTTTGCGGTGATGCTGTTCTTCGCAAATGTGGATATGCGCCTGCTGCTCACAATGGCGGCGGTTGCAATCCTCGCGGTATTGGCACTGTACGGCTTCATGATCGCCACCGGCATCGAAGACTATCGCCTTTCCCGTATTCTGGCATTCTTCAATCCCGAGCTTTCCCCGTTGGATGACGCATACCAGATGCGCCAATCCCAGATTGCCATTGGCTCCGGCGGCGTCAGCGGCATCGGCACCTTCATTGACGGCGCCATGAGTCAGCTGAACTACGTGCCCGCCGACTGGACAGACTTCATCTACGCCACCATCGGCGAGGCCTGGGGCTTTGTCGGCTGCTTCTCCATCCTGATGGTGTATCTGTGCATCATCCTGCGTATGCTCTATCTGGCCCGTTACACCCGCGACAAGTTCGGCATGCTGATCATCATCGGCGTGATGGGTATGCTGCTGTTCCACGTGTTTGAGAACATCGGCATGGCATTGGGCCTGATGCCCATCACAGGCATTCCCCTGCCCTTCCTGTCCTATGGCGGCTCCAACATGACGACAAACATGGGCGGCGTTGCGCTGGTACTCAACGTCACCAAGAACCGCAGCCTCTCCGGCCATTTCTCTGCCCCGCAGACGCGGACTACAACCTTCCGCTACATTCGACGCCGATAAAAGGAGATGACGCATTTATGCCGCCTGCTATCCGCTTCAGCCGTGAAGCCGTGCTTAACGCTGCCTATCAGCTTGTCCGCCGCGACGGCCCCTCTGCCCTGAACGCACGTGCTGTCGCCCGCGAGCTGGGCGGTTCCACGCAGCCAATTTTCCGCCTGTTTTCCGGCATGGATGAACTCCGGAATGAGGTCTTGAAGCTGGCAGAAGCTGCATGCCGTGACAAGATGCTTGCCCGCATGCAGGATAGCTGCACCCCATATCTGGAGCTTGGCATGGCGTATCTCCTCTTTGCGCGTGATGAACCTGCACTGTTCAAGCTGCTGTTCATGCGTGATCGCGTCAGCGATGGCTCCTGCAATGATGACGATGATGAATACCGCTGGGTCTATGAAATCATCGCCAGCTCCATTCATGTGAAAATTGAAACCGCAGCCCTGCTCTATCAGCGCACATGGGTTTATACCCACGGTCTTGCTGTCGGCATCGCAACGAAGTACATTCCCTGCATCGCTGAAAAGGATATGATCAGCATGCTGCAGGAAAGCTTCCGTGCTGCTGCCAACCAGCTTGGCGTCGCCCTCTCTGCATCATAACTGCATCAAAACAGGCCTTCGTTGATCCGGCTTGAACCGGATAGCGAGGGCCTTTCTCATGAATGAAGACAACCGCCTGAACACGATCATGTGAACAAGCGGCTGCTTTCAATGCGGATTATTTCGTGCTGTCTGCGTGAATCTCCTGCAGGTACTGTACGATTGGCAGATGCTGCGGGCATGCACGCTCGCACTTGCGGCACCGGACACACCGGGATGCATCCGCCTCGTCCGCCACAATGCGCTCATAGCCCGAGGCAAAGGAGCTGTCTGCCCGAAGCATCGCAGCGTCGTAGCCCTGGAATATTCTCGGAATCTGCACGCCCATAGGACAGGGCTGGCAGTATTTGCAGCCGGTGCAGCGGGTCTTGGTGCGAGCCATGTAGGTCGCTTTCACGCTCTTATACAGCGCGGCTTCCGTTTCCGTCAGAACAGGCTGCTCCTTCAGATCAAAGATGCGGAGGTTATCCGTCACCTGCTCCCAGGTGCTCATGCCGCTGAGGATCGTGACGATCTCCGGCATGGTATACAGATAACGGAAGGCCCATTCCACAGGGCTGCGCTGATCCTCACAAGCCTCGTAAACCGCTGCTACATCACTGGGCGGATTAGCCAGCAAACCGCCGCGCAGGGGTTCCATAATCACCACGCCCACGCCCCGGCGGCCTGCTTCGCGCACGCCCTCGAGGGTCGCCTGATTCTCATCGTCAAGGATATTCATCTGCACCTGAGCCATGCGCCACTGATCCCAGTCGTCCAGCATGCGCAGGAAGGCCTTCGCATCATCGTGGAAGGAGAAGCCGGGATAAAGCACCTTTCCCTGTGCCATGGCCTCGGCATAGAACTTCTTGTAATCCAGCTTCTGCATAGCGTCAAGCCGCTCGTTATTCATCGCATGGAGGATATAGAAGTCCACATGGTCCGTTTGCAGCTTTTCCAGCTGCTCATCCAGCAGCTTCATCATATCCTCATGGGTCTTGACGTTCCACACGGGCAGCTTGGTCGTCAGGATAACCTTCTCACGGTAGCCATCCTGCAGCGCCTTACCCACCACGATCTCGCTTTCACCACCGTGATAAGGGTACGCCGTATCGATATACTTCACGCCATTGTCAATGGCATGACGGATCATACGGATGGCCTCGGCCTCATCGATTTTACCTTCTGGCGTGGTCGGGAAACGCATGCACCCAAATCCCAACATGGAGCTTTCGCGGTTGATGGTGGGGAACTTCGTCGTCAGCATCTTTGCATTCTCCTTCGCTTATAAGTAAGGGATCATATCAGCAAGCCGGTCAAAGATCAGATCCGGCTTCACATCCGAAACAGCCACGTCTGCCATCGTCGCCTCGCCTGACAGAACCAGGATTCCCGTCATGCCATGGTTGACGCCGGTAGCGACATCCGTATACAGACGATCGCCAACCATCGCCATGGCCTCTATTGGGTAGCCTGTACGCGTCTGTGCCTCCCGGATAATTCCTGCATGCGGCTTGCCCAGAATCACATCCGCCCTCCTGCCTGTGCTGGCCTCGATGAACGCCATGATCGCCCCCATATCCGGCACAAAGCCGGTCTCCGTGGGACAGTTGAAATCCGGGTGCGTCGCAATATACGGCTTGCCCGCACGGATATGGTCGCATACGCAGCACATCTTGGCGTAATCCAGCGTTGTATCGAAAGCAACCAGCACGTAGTCCGGATCGTCCTGCGTGAAGTGAAGGCCCATGGCTGTCAGCTCTGCTTCCAGCATCGCGTTGCCAAGCAGATATCCCTTGCCTCCGGGGTACTTCTCCAGGCAGTAATGAGCTGCTGCATGCCCCGAGGTAATCACCTGTTCACGAAACCGCGGCTGAACCCCCATGCGCGTGAGCTTCTCCACATATGCAGAGGCAGACTTACTTGAGTTATTCGTCAGGAAGTAGGCGTCCCGCCCGGTCTTTTCCAGCGCCTGCAGAAAGTCCAGCGATCCTTCAATCAGCCGATCCCCCAGATAGAAGGTACCGTCCATATCCAGCAGAAAGCAGCGGATTCCCGCCAATCGCCGGCGGATGGAATCTGTCATCGTTTTCGCCTCCCCTATTTCTATACATTATAACACACACACCGCCAAAAGAAAAGCCGAACATGCCTGTTCATATAAATCACAGCTGTTCTTTGTTGTCACAGTCACGAAAGTTATGTCGGTTCATGTCGCTGTGTGTCCTTTTTTCGTTTCTGCAAAATAATTCTTTTAGTATATTTTACGTGCTTATCGCATTGTATTATGATATACAAAATGGAATACAGATCGAAATAAGAAGGAGTGGCATCATGGAAAGACAAATGATACAACACGTTCTCCGCACGCTTGGCATCGGCCGCCAATATCTTGGCTACAACATCACCATAAGGGCCGTCAGAATGGTTCTGCTTGATGAAAACTGCCTGTTCTGCGTAAAGCAAGGCATATTTCTTCCCATTTCATTCCAGCAGCAGTGCGACTGGCGTACGATTGAGCGCAATATCCGCACTGTGATCCACCGGGCATGGACCGTGAACCCCGAGTTTCTGGGCGAGCTGGCTGGCTATCCCTTGCATCAGGAACCGACAGTCACCGAGTTCATTGAGATGATCGCATCTTATATCATGCGCACACCGGGGCCGATCGTAACAAACCGGGCTTCCATCTCATTACACTGATCTGTTCGTCCTCGTATTACTAACAATACAAGAATCGATCTGCATTCCATTCATTCCCCTTGTCCCGGTATGAAAGAGTACCGGGACATTTCCTTTTCAAGAACACACTGGATTATGAACAAAGCAGCATTGGAACGGAGTATCATAAAGGTTCATTACCAGTACGACTACCAGCAAACTGATTTACGCTTTCCCTTATTTCCTAACGCAAAGAAAAAAGCCCTGAAATCCAGTGATTTCAAGGCTTTTAACGTCTGGGTGAGAAGATTCGAACTTCCGGCCTCTTGAACCCCATTCAAGCACGCTACCAAACTGCGCCACACCCAGATATTCTCTTTGTCCTGAGGTGTTATTGACCTCGCGAACGATATATATAATAGCACAGATTCATCTTTGTGTCAACCCCTGATTTATCTTTTTTTGAAGAATTTTTGAAACTTTTTTCAGATTCAGCAATTTGCTTCTTGTAGACACTAACCTGCCTTCTTTTTTTGGGGCATGACTGCCGCCGAACTGAACAAAGCGCAGCCCTCGTCGGACAGCACATGCGTCTGGAGGCCGACGGATGACGGAAAGCGTATGTACCCTGACTCCCAGTGCAGCAAGAGACTTGATCCACGCAAGATCACCGTTCGCAATGCCCGCACGCTTGGTATTAAGCCCTTGGGCAGGTGCAGCAAATCATTTAAATAGCAAAGCGGATGACAGCGCTCATGACGTTGCCATCCGTTTTGCTTTTACAAACCGTTGACGATGTTATCCGGGCGCTTTCCTGCAAGCGCATCAAGAATCTGCCGGGAGCATGCCTCCGCCATTTCGTTTCGGGTTTGATGTGTATTGGTGCCGATATGAGGCGTGCAAACGACGTTGTTGAGGGTCAGGAGCTCTTCCGGTACGCTGGGCTCATTCGGATATACATCCAATCCTGCGCCCGCGAGACGGCCGTTTTTCAGCGAATCCAGCATTGCCTCATGATCCACCACCGCACCTCTGGATGTGTTGATCAGTATTGCGCCGGGCTTCATCCATGCAAAGGCTTCCCTGCCAATCATGCCGCGCGTCTCCTCCGTGAGCGGGCAATGCAGCGATACCACGTCTGCCGCAGTCAGCAGTTCCTTCAACGTGACAGGCTGCGCAACTGAGGGATCGACACCTCGTCTGCTATACCCAATGACACGCATGCCCAGCGCTTTTGCCATCTGTGCAGTGCAGCTGCCAATGCGTCCGCAGCCAACGATGCCCAGCGTCCGTCCGCGCAGGCTGCTGCCCATATAGCGCCCCATGCCAAAGAGGGTATTGGACGCTTCGCTGCGAAGGCGGAGGTTCATCTCACCGATGCGGCGGGAAACTGAAAGCATCAGGCCAATGGCGAGCTCGGCAGTGTCATGAGTGACAGTATCAGGGATGTTCGTCACCGGAACGCCGCATTCGGCTGCCGCACGTATGTCAACGCCGTCATAGCCGGCTCCGTAATTCGCAATGATCCTGAGGCGACTTCCGCGCCGGATTACCTCTGCAGGCAGCTTTCCACCGGCAACCACTGCGTCTGCCTGCGGGATCAGCCCGCAAAGCTCCTCCATGGTGTAAGCTTCAAGGGGAGCGGGCATGATGATATCGTGGCCATTGAGAACGTGAAAGCCTTCGGCAGGAACGCCATGTGTGACAAGGATCGTGGCCATAAAAATACCTCCTTCAGGGGTGACTGCATGATTTGGCTGGACGGTGAGTATCCCGCTTTAACGGGGATGAAGCGTGCGGATGTTGCCATTGTCGGCGGCGGGCTGACAGGCCTGATGCTGGCTGCAAGCCTGACACGCCATGGCGTACGGGTTGTTGTACTGGAAGGCGGACGGGTTGGCTGCGGCGCAAGCGGCATATGCAGCGGCACAGCGTCCGTACAGCTTGGCGCACTTTATGAGCGTATTGAGTCGCAAGCCGGATTGGATGCTGCCCGTCACCACGCAGACACGCTGCAGGACCTGCTGCGGATCGTGGCGGCCCGTCAGACAGCTTTGCCGGAAATGCAGGAAACAAGCGTGTATACCTTCGCATTTCTCCCCCGTGATCTTCCTGCGCTGGAAAAGCAGCATGCCCTTGCCCAGCGACTCGGCCTTCCAGCTTCCTTCGCGCCGGATGCAGGCGGCTGCCCATTCCCGGTCGAGCTGTCCATCATGCTAAGGGGACAATGGATGCTGCCGGTCTCCACCCTGTTGGACGCACTCAGCGCACAGGTTGTCAAACAGGGAGGACGGATTTATGAGCACTCCCGGGTTTTGGAACTCACTGGACGACGGGTTTACACCGCTTCAGGCGGCGTCGAAGCATCCGCTATCGTGCTGGCAACAGGTATGCCCATCGGGCTGCGGAAGCTCGCGCTGCTTTCACGATTGGAGACTCGAACGCTGGTTTCCTGTCATTTGAGCAGCCTGATACCGCTGCACACCTGCCAACAGTCTGTCCGTCCAGACGGGCTTTCTCTCCGCCCAGTGAACGGCGGAGCCATTGCAGCATGGCCGCTGGGCCGTACGGGAACAAAGCATCAGCAGGCACGCGCAACTCTGTTTGACCGCATCCTGCAAGGGCGTTTGCCCGATTGGACCGTCGGCGAGCGGCGTTATGCGCAGGACATATGGACCGCGGACGGCTTGCCGCTCATCGGCGTCATTCCCGGGCACAAGGGGCGCCTTCTGTGCGCAACCGGATATGGCGGCCACGGTATCCTTGGCGCAATGCTGGCAGCCCGGGTGCTGACCCGTCGACTTCTTGGACAGTTTGCCGCCGAAGACGCACTCTATCAACCAGACAGGCCCCTTCGCCGTCAAATCCAGCACCAGTGTATTCGCCGTCTCGTGCAGATCCGCACGCTGAACAGCCTGCGGCGACGTGCTCCGGCCTGTCCGCATATGGGCTGCCGTCTTCGTTACAGCACGGCAACGCTGCGCTGGGAATGCCCTTTTTGCGGCTCAGTGTTCAGCATGCTCGGAACACGCATCAGCGGCCCAACGCTGCATTCTGCTTCCCTTTCAGCCCTGCAGCGGCCAGACTTGTAGCAAAAACGGACGCAGTCCTTCTGGCAGACTGCGCCCGTTGCTTATTCGCGTACGGTTTCAGCTTCCTCAAAATCAGGGTCAGCCTCAGGCATATGGTCGCACACCATAATCAGCGCATCCTCGCCGTTATCCTCATAGTAGCGCTTGCGTACGCCGAGCTTGATGAAGCCGAGGGATACATAGAGGTTTTGGGCAACAGCATTGCTCTTACGTACTTCAAGAGTCGCATATGCCGCACCAAGATTGGACAGATACTGCATCAGCCCGGCAGTCAGCATGCGGCCAATTCCCTGCCCGCGATAGCTGCTGAGCACGGCGATGTTGGTGATGTGGCTTTCATCAAGGATAATCCATGCGCCGGCATAGCCGATGACCGTTCCGTCCACCTCGGCAACAAGGTAACGTGCTGCGACATTCTTCATTTCGCTGGCGAAGGCGTCACGACTCCAGGGGGTCGGGAATGTGGAAGCCTCCACCTCGGCAACTGCGTCCACGTCAGCCTCTGTCATGCGACGAATGATGCATTTACTGTTCATTCCTTGCAGCCTCCGTCAGCTTCTTGTTCATCGCGGCATTGGGTGCACGCAGATACATGGGCGCAAGCGCGCGGTAATCGAGTTCCTCCTCCGCAAGTGACGCAAGATAAGCCGCAGATGCAGGGCGCAGATATGCCTGCTGAGGCTGCGCAAACACAGCCGCTTCTCCCAGCAGCTCCATCAGCTTCCTGCGGTGAACAGGCATACCGTCACCAACAAACAGGAAGCGATCGCCAAAGCTCTGAATCAGATCGACATACTCCTGCAGCTTCATGGGGGTATCAGGCATCAGCCTTTCAGGACGCGCATCGCCATGGGAAAACGCCGCGCCGTATACCTGACCGGCCCGCGCATCCTGAATGGGACAGATAATCCCATCAAACGCCCCTGCGCCGGCTGCCATGGCCTCCAGCGCATCCACTGCCACGCAGGGCTTACCAGCGCCGTGCGCAAGTCCCTTGAGGGTACTCACGCCAATCCGCACGCCGGTAAAAGAGCCGGGCCCCGTCACACAGGCAAGGCGATCCATATCCTGAATCGTCAGCCCTGTGGATTGAAAGGCCATATCAATCATGGGCAGCAGGTTGACCGAGTGAGTCATACGGTTCGTCACGGCACACTCATAAACAATTGCGCCCTCCGTCAGGATGGCCACGCCACAAACGGGGCCGGATGTGTCAATTGCAAGCAGCTTCAGGGCATTTCTCCCCTTTCTCATTCCATATGCAGCTCACGGAAGCCGCCCATCGGAGTCAAGGTGATCTCCCGTTCATTCTCGCCAACGGGCTCCAGCTTCACGGCGAGGTATGCTTCCGGGATCGCCTCGGGACACTGGCTAGGCCATTCAACCACCGCAATGCCGTCTCCGCCGAGATATTCATCCATGCCCATCTCGTACAGCTCTTCCGCACTTTCCAGCCGATACCAGTCGAAATGGTACAGCGGAACACAGCCTTCGTCATAGACATTCAGGATGGTGAACGACGGGCTGGTGACAGTCGACCGAACCCCCAGCCCTTCGGCGATCCCGCGGGTCATTTCACTCTTGCCTGCGCCAAGATCGCCAAAGAGCAGGAGCACATCGCCTTCACGCAGCAGACTTGCCAGCCGCTTGCCAAGGGCGCGGGTCTCATTCGGGGATGCCGTTCTCATGCCTGTTTCCTTTCTTTACCGACGTACATGCAGCACCGGGGACAGCGGCTTATACACGAGGTAGGTAATGATGCTGATGACAACCGCCTTGAGCAGGTTGAAGGGGATCGTTGACGTCAGGATGAACTCCATCGAGGGCATGGACTTGGTCAGCAGCGGGAACAGCAGGAACGCATTCACCAGCGCAGACACGACGATCATCGCCGCAGAGCCGACAGCAAGGCTGATCAGCGCGCCCACAAGGGTCTTCTTGCGCTGATAGACCAGCACTGCCGGGATCAGCATCGCACAGGTCATGATGAAATCAGCCAGCTCGCCTACACCGGCGGTTCCGCTGTGCGTCAGTCCAATGAGATCCTTGAGCAGCACGATCAATACGCCCGGTCCTACGCCCATTGCAAATCCGCCCAGCAGCACCGGCAGAGTGCTGAAGTCCAGCTTATAGAAAGGCGGAATGACCGTGATCTCCGGCCATGCAAAGAGTACCGCAGAGATCGCGCCGAGAACCGCAATCCTCGTCATGTTGGCAGTGGACAGCATTTTGTTTCGTTTCATCTGGGAAGCCTCCTTAAATGCGCACAGCCCCCTGAAGCAAATTCGCTCCAAGGGGGCAGCTATCATGCAGACGGAACAAAAAGAACGCTCCGCTGCACATCGCGCCGCTTCCTTCTCTCATCCAGACTATACTGTCGGCATCGGAATCTCACCGATTCGGCAGCCTTCACCCGATTTCTTTTCAAGAATTCAAGCAAAGTCTGTTCGCGGGCTATACCGCCGGTAGGGATTTTCACCCTGCCCCGAAGAAGCTTCAAGTGGCTTATGCTGATGTTATGCAGACGAATGCCGCCTGCGCATTTATCATAGCACAGGCGGCAGATTGTGTCAATATGAACTTACAGCTTCAGCACCGCCGGTCCTTCCGGACGGATGTCCAGCACATGGCAGCACTTTTCACCAAAGGCCGCTTCCATCGTTTCAATGAACGCACCGAGCTGCGCCTGAGGCACAAAGTTCAGCGTCGTGCCTGCAAAGCCGCCGCCATGAATGCGCCAGGCGCCGTCCTTGTCCATCAGCATATGCTCGGCCATGGCCAGCGCCAGCGACAGGCTCTGGTCATCCGTGCGGGCATAGACATTCTGCAGATACATGTAGGAGGAACGGCCGGAGCAAATGATCTCCCACATGAAGGCAAACAGATCGTTGCGATCCAGCGCCGCCACCTGACGCACAACGCGCTCGTCTTCCTCAAAGAAGTGCATCGCACGCATGATGGCACGGTCGGAAACCTTGCCGCGCAGGGAAGGCAGCGCCTGATAGAACTCCTCGGGACGTACGCGGCGCAGATAGGGCTCGCCCAGCTGCGCTGCCACCTGCTTCATTTCTGCAGGAATAGCGGCATAGTCGTCCGTCAGGTCGGCATGGGAGCCGCCCGTGGCCACAACAACCAGCGCGTAGCCGTACTTCGCAAAGTCAAAGCTCATCGCACGGACGTCAGGGTCGTCATTGCGGAAGTCAACCGTCACCAGACCGCCGGCCGAGGAAGCCATCTGATCCAGCAGGCCGCTGGGCTTACCGAAATAGACATTCTCCGCATACTGGCTAATCTTCGCACGCTGGATGAAATCGATCTTGAACCCGTTATACAACGCATCCAGAATGGCACAGGTCATAACCTCGAAGGCTGCGCTGCTGGACAGGCCGCTGCCGGAAGCCACAGAGGACGTAACCGCCGCATTGAAGCCGCCGATCTGGTAGCCCAGCTCCTTCATCCGCGCTGCCACGCCGCGCACCAGCGACGCTGTCGTGCCCTTTTCCGCCTCCACCACCGTCAAATCAGACAGATCCATCTTCAGCGGCGCATAGCCATCAGAATAAATGTGCACTTCCATGTCATCACGGGCGGAAACAGCGGAAAGCGTGTCCAGATTCACCGCTGCTGCCAGTACGCGGCCTCGGTTGTGATCCGTATGGTTGCCGCCGATCTCCGTGCGACCGGGTGCGCTGACCATCAGCACCTCCCGCTCCGTCTCGTGGAACAGCTCCTCATGGCGCTTGAGGATCCCCGTATAGCGGGCCGTCTGCTCAACAAGCATGCCGTCTCTGTTGCCATACAGATACATCAGACGTTCGATGACCTCAGGAGACTTGAGGCTGCGGATCATGTTCGCGTACTGGTTCATAGTCCTTACCGTCCTTCCAGTTCATTTGCTGTGTACAGTTTTTTAGGGTTCAGGTTCAGGTGCTGCTCAATAGCGGCTGTCTGCGGCGGACTGCCAGATGCCGACCATCTCGTCCACGCCCAGCTCCTTCACAGTATTGCAGAATTCATTCCATGTTTCATCCGTCAGTGCCACATCTCCGGCAACAAACCAGGTCATCTGACGCTCTGCGTAGCTGCCGATGGCGTACTGCAGCGCATCGACACGGGATTGTTGCTCAGCAGTCAGCCACACCAGCGGATAGGGCTCGCTGTCCAGCTCATGCAGACGGGAAATAGCATTGATGAGCCGCACGGTGGCTGCCTCGTCAATTTTCTGCTGGAAGCTGACCGACGCCCAGCCGGGCATGCTGGTACCGGAGCGGATGGTCGCCTCCGGCAGCACGCTGGACATCAGCATATCCGCCGAATGCTCCCACAGCCAGGTTCCATCGTCATTCCAGGCAAATTCCTCGCCTTCAACGCCTGCTTCTGCAAGAATGAAGCCTTCCTCCGTGTAGAGGTAATCCACCCATTTAAGCAGTGCCGCGGGATCAGCACAGGCAGAGGTAATGGCGAAGGTGCCGCGCACCACATCGCCGGTCAGGTCGCGATACACCTGCTTGCCCTCGTATACGAAGGGCTCCAGCAGCACATACTGATCCAGCGCGCTGCTGTTGACCAGCTCAATGGGCGAAGACGCCATCATCATGCCGTAGACGATGGCCGCATCCTCTTCCGTGCTGCTGCTCAGGCTGCGCAGACCGGTGAAGCCGCTCTCATCCAGCAGGCCTTCGGTCCACAGGAGGTTCAGCCAGGTCAGGAACGCCCGGTTGGCGTCGCTGGTCAGGATCTCGCTGACCGTGCCGTCTTCAGACATGGTCATGTAGTAATCATTGGCATTGATACCAAAGGCATGCGCAAGGAAGCGCAGATCCCACAGGCTGGAGAAGGTCAGGGGGATCTCATCCTTGCTGTTGCCGTTTGTATTCATGTCATAATCCCGGAACGCTCGCAGAACGGCCGTCAGCTCCTCTGCGGTGGTTGGGACTGCCATGCCGATACTGTCCAGCCAGGACTTGTTGATCCACATGGCATTGTTGAACTGCAGCTCATCCAGCGCAGGCAGGGCAACGATGGCTCCGTCCGGCAGCGTGATGGCCTGTTCCCATTCGGGATGGGTCTTGAGCAGCGCCCAGAGGTTCGGACAGGATTCCTCCAGATAGGGCTTAAGGTCAATCAGCTTTCCCTCAGCGTACCACTGCAGGGTTTCCTGCGGGGTCAGGGCGGCCTTGAAAATCGCGTCCGGAAGCTCCCCTCCATCTGCAAACATGGCAGCCTTCGCCTTTGCCCAGCTCTCAGCAGTGGTATACTGCTCAAGCGTCATTTCAACGCCGGTCTTTTCCTGCATACGCACGAAAAACAGGTTGTCCGTCCACACATGCTGCGTGTCTTCATGATCATAACCAGCGACACGGAACGGCCCCTCAGCATAAGCACCGGGAGCCATCATCAGCAGTATCAGGACGAGCATCATGGGCCATACGATTATTTTACGCATGATGTTTCCTCCGATCATGATACCGTTTCATCTATTATAGACCAACTTCAGCCTTTTGACCAGCCCCATTTTCGTGGAAAGTGGCAATTTCCGAAAATTTTCTGCCTCTGTCAGGACTTTCCGTGGGAATGGATGCAGTTTTTCCGGCATTTCGGGCAAGAATGGGAGCATCAGGAGGGATGCATGTGAAATTCAGGCGCTTTATTCAGCCGGTGTTGTGGCTGCTGGTACTGGCTGTGCTGGCAGGCGCCGCCCTTTGGGGATATGACTATTTCGCAGTAGCCACATGGCAGAGCCTTGATCCTGCAAAGCTCACCGGCGTTGCGCAAACCGGCGCAATCTATGACAAGGACGGCAGCTATGTCACCACCCTTGTAGGCCGTGAAAACCGGACCGTTATCGACGTTTCCCAGCTTCCGCAGCATGTGATTGACGCCTTCCTTGCCGCAGAGGATCTTCGGTTTTACAAGCATCCCGGCTTCGACGTGACGCGTATTCTGGGCGCGCTGGTCTCAAACGTACGATCCGGCGGCTTCAGCCAGGGCGCCTCTACCATCACGCAGCAGCTGGTAAAGCTTTCGCATCTCTCCAGCCAGAAAACCATCGCCCGCAAGCTGGAGGAAATCTGGCTCGCACTGCAGATGGAACAGATGTACACCAAGGATCAGATTCTTGACATGTACCTGAACTTCATCTACTTCGGGCAGGGCGCCTATGGCATTCAGGCCGCTGCTGAGGTTACCTTCGGCGTGGATGCTGATGCGCTCTCCCCTGCTCAGGCCGCTGCGCTGGCTGCCGCCATCAAGGCTCCATCCGCTTACAGCCTGCAGTCCGCGCCTCAGGCCAATCGCGAACGACGTGAGTACATTCTCTCCGTGATGCTGGATGAGGATATGCTCACACAAGAGCAATACGACGCCGCCATGCAGGAGGCGGTTGAAGCCATCGTATCCAAGGCGGTACAGACGGAATACGGCTGGTTTGTGGACGCGGTGCTGGACGAAGCTGAGCTACAGCTGGATGTGTCCGCCGAGGTGCTGCTTGCAGGCGGATACCGGATCGACACGACCCTTGATCCGTCCATGCAGACCATCATGGACGAACAGTTCACCAACAGCTCGGTCTTTCCCACAAACGCCAAGGACGGAACACCCGTGCAGGCCGCCTGCGCTGCTGTGGATACTGCAACCGGCGCAGTACGGGCCATCGTCGGCGGCAGAGAGTATCAGACGCGGCGCGGCCTCAACCGTGCAACCCACCTGCGCCGCCAGCCCGGCAGTGCCCTCAAACCCCTTGCGGTATATGCCCCCGCCATCGAATACGCCGGATGGACCTGCGCAGACGTCATCCTGGATGAGCCAACGAGCTTTGGCACCTATACGCCCCGCAACGCCGGCAATGCCTACTACGGCAACGTGACCGTCCGTGCAGCGCTCAAGAACAGTCTGAACATCCCGGCCGTCAAGCTCATGGAGCAAATCGGCGTCGCCAATGCACGCAAGTATCTCGCTGCCGTCGGCATAGAGCTGGATGACCGCGACTGGAATCTATCCCTCGCACTGGGCAGTATGACCTACGGTGCATCCCCTGTACAGATGGCCGCAGCCTACGCGCCTTTCGCCAATGGCGGTATGTACTACGCGCCCTATTTCATCGAGCGTATTACCGATCAGAACGGCGTGGTAGTCTACCAGCATCAGGACAGCGGCACCCGTGTGCTGTCGTCCCAGTCCGCTTATCTGCTGACCAATCTGATGCAAACGGTCATCACCTCCGGTACAGGCACCCGGCTGAACAGCGCAGGCGTCTCTGTCGCCGGCAAGACCGGTACCGTCAACATGACAGGCGGCGGAAACCGCGATGTGTGGATGTCTGCTTATACCGCCGAGCTGTCCACAGCGGTATGGATGGGCTATGATGAACCTGACAGCACGCATCGTCTGCCCAACAGCGTTTCCGGCGGAACAAATCCAGCTTCTTTGGCCCGAAACTTCCTCAAGGCATATTACACCGGGCGCAGCAAGCCGACCTTCAAGAAACCCGGCGGTATCGTCAGCGTCACGCTGGACAAGAAGGCCATCCAGCAGCGGGGTGAACCCATGCTGGCTACCGCCCTGACGCCCGACGCCTACAAGATCAAAGAGGTATTCATCGACGGTACGCAGCCAACCAAAAAGAGCGACGTGTGGACCGCTCCTGCATCCGCAAGGTCCTTCCACGTCACTCATGATGAAAATGGTCAGCCACAGCTGGTCATTCAAGCCAGCGAAGCAGCGGTATACCGTATTCAGCGCGATGCAGCCGGCGAGAGCTTCATCCTTACTGAGATGCGAGCAGAAGCCGGCGAAACGCTCTATTTTACCGATAGCAGGGCACAACCCGGCGTCACCTACACCTACCGCGTCATCCCCGTCCATGCGGAGCTGCTGGATAACGGCGTCCTTCTGGAAGGCATGCAGAGCGTTCAGGTTGCCCGTGTGGAGCGTCCCGGCAGCTTCAGCAACTGGTTCAGCAGCCTCTTTGACCGTGACCGGGATGACAAAGACGACCGGCCGGTATCGATCTTTTCAGAGCCTTCCGTCATTCCGTCCATGCCCTGAACAGGATGAATACAATCCCCCCGCAAAGCCTTCAGGCAATGCAGCATTACCTCCGGCGCGCTCCGTCAGCTGTCAAGGGCCATGTCCGCAAACCAGCCCTCCAGCCGGATCGCGCTGTTTTCTGCGTGCCAGTCATCAGCAGCTGAATGCAGCGAACGATCACAACACCAGCATTCCTGCGCTGCATAAAGATCTTCTCACTCCGCTGCTACCTCCGTGCAGGTCATCGGAAAACCGTTGAGCAGCAGCCACATGGAAACCTGTCCGCTATTGGCACATTTCGCCAGCCGTTCACTGGGCAGGAATTTACCAGACAGCTGTACTGCGCCGTTCTCGGAAAAGGAAACAATCACAATCGGCGCAGCACCGTCATACAGGACGATGTACAGCCCGTAGGCGTACGCCGCACCCTCCTCGGCGTAGATCATCTGTGCATTGATCAAGCTGTTAATCTCGCTGATCGTCTCATAGGTTGATTCCGTTACCGCCGCCTCCATAGCTGCGTATGCCGTAAGCCAACTGACGATGGTATGCAGAGCGTGGCTCTCGGCTTCCATCCGGATCACATCGGGATCAACGAAAAAGCTGGCGCGCGTATTCACCATGTAGGCAGCGTTCATTACATCCGCCCTGATCACCATGCGCGGCGTTCCGCCGATCCCCTCCGCCCATTCGCGGGCCGTCTGCTGAAGTTCCTCGGGAACGCCCTGGATATCAAGGTAATCACCGGTTGCCATCTCGCACATATGCTGCGTCATCCGGATGATCTGCGCATAGGACAGGTCAGCGCCATCTGCAGCGGCAGGCACTGCTCCCAGAAACAGCAACAGCGCAAGCATGATTGCAATCAGCCGCTTCACCGCGTCTTCACCTCCTCAAATGCAACAGGCGGCATCCCTCTGCCGGCAAACCACGCAGATACCTCCTCCGCCGTCATACAGGCCTCGAGTTCATCATCCGGGAGAAACATCGCAGCCAGGCTCACCGCGCCGCCCTCGGCATACCATGGCAGCATGACAGGTGCACCCCCTTCATACAGCATGATGAAAAAGCCGCAGCCCTCCGTATCAGGGCTGGCGAATATCTTGCAGCGGGACAATATCATCAGCAGATACAGCTCCGACTCTTCACGCACGCCCCAAAGCATCTGCGGCAGGGATTCCACCAGATCGCGCCGCAGCTCCGGTCGGGTGAAATCCAGCGTCAGATCCGTTGCCGTCGCAGCCGCATTACCGCCAGCACCGCTGTACAGCGCCTGAGCCAGCGCGTCGCCGCTGACATGGAAAATGCGGCTGGGCATGATATGCTCACCGAAGGAAACGGATTCGATCATCTCTTCCGTTACGCCGTATGCACCCGTAGCCCACAGAAACCTGTTGTTCTCTGCCAGCAGCTCGATCCGGTAAGCGATTTCGATCGCATGAGTCATGAAGGGATCATCCGGCAGCACCACAGGCGTTGGCATCGGTGTGGCCGTCGGAACGGCATTTGGCGCGAAGTAGGGCGTCGGGGTAGGCTCTGGCGCAGGCGCATCCGTCAGCGGCGGTTCGGCAGTGCCGACCGGGATGGTCATGCCCCCTTCCGCTACCGCCAGCGGAACGCAAAGCAGCAGGCTCAACATGATCAGCAACAGCTTTTTCATCGCATTTCTCGCCTTCCTTGCTTTGATTTTACATCAATACCCATCATTTTTCTATCCTTCCTGAAAACTGTTACAAAAAACAGGAGCGCCGCAAAGACGCTCCTGAATATGTTCATGTAGCTCAGCTGTTGCGCTTCTTCATCCACAGCGGAACGCCGCGGGAATCAGCCTGAGGCTGCATGGGAGCAGCAGGCTGCTGAGGCGCCATAGGGCCGGTAGAGCCGCCCATCATCGGCTGCTGCTGGGGTGCGGCAGGCTGCTGCGCACTGAAAGCAGGCTGATAGGGCTGCTGCTGCTGATTGCCAAACAGCTGGGAGGTGCCGTAGGGATTGGTGGTCTGGGGCACCGCAGGCTGCTGTGCAGGCTGCTGCTGATACACTACCGGCTGCTGCTGCGCAGGCTGCGGCACGCCCATGGAGGGACGATTGTAGTCCACCGCAGGCTGCGCATAAGAGGATGCATAATCAGCGGCATTGTAATCGCTCTGGCCGGTGTAGGAACCATAGCTTCCGGCGTAGCTGGAGCCGTAGAGACGGTCGCGCTCGATGTCGCGGGCCTTCTTCACGGGCTCACGGGGCGGAAACGGGGTCTTCTCGAAACCGGTAGCAATGACGGTGATGCGCACCTTGTCGCCCATGGTCTCGTCCACGCCCGCGCCAAAGATGATGTTTACGTCGGGATCGGCAGCTTCCATGATGAGGTTAGCCGCTTCGTTGATCTCGATGATGGAGATATCCGCGCCGCCGGTGATGTTGATAAGGACTGCGCGGGCGCCGTCGATGGAGGTTTCCAGCATGGGGCTGGAAATCGCATTCTTGGCAGCCTGCACCATCTTGTTCTCGCCCTCGCCGTAGCCGATGCCCATGTGTGCCATACCGCCGGATTCCATGACGGTCTTGACGTCGGCAAAGTCCAGGTTGATCAGTGCGGGCAGCGCGATCAGATCGCTGATGCCCTGAATGCCCTGATGCAGCACCTCGTCAGCAATGCCGAAGGCCTCAACCATGCTGGTACCCTTGGACACCACCTGCAGCAGGCGGTCATTGGGGATGACCACGAGGGTATCGACACGCTGCTTAAGGTCGTTGATACCGGCCTCTGCGTTGCGCATACGCTGCTTGCCCTCGAAAGCGAAGGGCTTGGTGACAACCGCGATGGTCAGCGCACCCTGCTCACGTGCAATCTCTGCCACAACGGGCGCGCAGCCAGTACCGGTGCCGCCGCCCATACCAGCGGTGACGAACACCAGATCCGCGCCCTTGAGTGCGCTGGCAATCTCCTCACGGGACTCCTCCGCACTGCGGCGGCCCACCTCTGGCACCGCACCGGCGCCAAGGCCCTTGGTGACCTTCTCGCCAATCTGAATCTTCGTGTGCGCGCCAGACATCTGCAGCGCCTGCATATCGGTATTGATCGCGATGAATTCTACGCCGCGCAGGCCGGATTCCACCATGCGGTTCACGGCGTTGCCGCCGCCGCCGCCACAGCCTACAACCTTAATAGAGGCGTAGTTGCTGGTCAACTGGTCGTTCTGAAACTCAATCACTTTGCATCCCCCTGACTTATTTGCGATGGTGCTTGTTTGCTCTTGTCATATGAACCCTGTACAGATGCAGTGCGTCATCAGCCGCCCACAAGAGAACGGAAGAAATCGCCGAGCTTGCCGGCTACGCCCGAAGCAGGCTGACGCTGCTGCTCCATGGTGTCGATGATCAGATCCATCAGGCCCATCGTCGAGGAATAGATGGGGCTTGACATCTTGACGGTACGCTTGGGCGTATCGCGCACGGGACGGCCCAGCTTGCTGGACAGATAATCCTTGCCGCCGCGGTTAAAGGCAAGGCCGCCGCCGGTGAGGTACACGTTGGACCAGTTGCCCAGCTTCACGCCGCTGTCCTCCAGCGCCTTCCTGATCTCCGCCGCAATCTCATCAACGCGGGCGGTGATGATGGGGCTGACTTCCTCTCGGGTGAAGGTACGGCCGGGGACGTCGCCCGACGCGGGAATCTCGTAGGTTTCGCTGGTAGCGGACATGCTGTACACGAAAGGCTGCTTAACCTTCTCCTCGGCATTTTTGAAGGAGATGTCCAGGCCCTCGGACAGATCCGCCGCAATGTGACCGCCGCCAATGTCAATGCACTTGTGGAAGATGAGCGCGTCGCCCTCCACGGCCATGACTTCGGTATTCAGGTAGCCGATGTCAATCAGCACAGCTGTGCGGTCGCGATCCTCCTCGGGCAGGTACAGCATCGCTTCGCCTGCGGGCGTGGAGAAGAAGTGCTTGGGCTTGATGTCCATATTCTGCAGCCGGGTAGTCACATCATCCAGGAAGAAACGGTTGCCCACCACAAAGGAAATCATCGCCGTCAGCTCGCGACCCTTGATGCCTACAGGTTCGAGGGTTTTCTTGCCGTCGTCCACACGGAACCACGCCGGGCTGGAATGGATGATTTCACCGGGCAGCGTGCCCAGATTTTCCGTCGCGGTTTTGAAAATGGCGCGCACATCGTTGGCCGTGACATGCGGATCAGGGCCTGTCAGCGACACGCGGGCCTCGGTGACGTACACCTTGGTAAACGCGCCGGGCACGCCCACGTTCACCTCGCGGATCTTGTGGTGGCTCTGCTTCTCCGCCTGCGAAATGGCTTCGCGGATGCAGTCGTCAATCTCGGCAGGGTTATTCCAGCCATCCTCCAGGAAGCCGTTGTATGTCACAATACCGGCGCCCACGATGTCACAACGCGTTGCGCCGCTGTTTTCAGCAACCAGGGTCACGATTTTACTCGTCCCGAAATCGACGCTCGTTACCGTGGTCTTCATAGAACTCTCATACCCCCTGTTTTCCGGCCAGTTTATATCCCGCTGGCAGGAACAATATGGAAAGCCATGTCTGATGCGGACAAATATCCGCCAGTGCTTCAAGTGTCTGTCCGCCGTACTTTTGCGCACATGGACAGACCATTATCCACTATACCATTTTCCATTATAATCATTTTTCCGCAGGAATGCAAGGGTTTTCCGGCATTTACGGGGATTTGTACGCATTTTGTTACGAAATCCGGAGCGGAAGAACCCTTACAGCAGGCCTTCAGGCGTATAGGTAGGTTTTTCAGGATCAGTCACATCGATGGTGCCGCGGGCATATCCCATCTCTATCACCTTCTCGCGGGTGATCATCATGGCACGCAGCTTCTCATGAATGCGATCATCGTCGCCCATGCGGATGTAGAAGCCGTCACGGGTCTCAAGGTATATGCTGTCCATGCTGGACAGATCCAATTCTTCGATCATGTCAAGACCCTTCATAGCCTTGAGCTCCACAAGAATCTGCGTGTAGGCAGACATCTGGCTGCTGCCCGAAAGGCTGATGGCCTGGCCCAGCACACAGCGGCGGACGCTGAAGCCCGTGACAAAAATCAGGTTGTCAAAGCGCTGATCGGTATCGAGTGACTCCTCCAGCACCCACCCGCGGTTGTCCAGCATCACCAGCATACCGTTGTGGTTGATGTATACCACCGGGACACGCTCGCTCACATGGAGCGATACGCTGTTCCACTTCACATCTACAAGGCTGCAGCGCAGATAGCGGTTGTTCTCAATCCGTCGGCTCACATCGTCCTCGCTGATGGTCATGGTGTTCATGCCGGAACGCAGCCCGGACAGGCGGATGATCTCTTCCGCCGGTACAGTCGTGTTGCCCACGACGGTGATCTGGCGCACCTGGAATATCGTGCTGTACAGCGCAATCCCAATCACCAGCAGAATTGCCAGCACAATCAGCGCCTTGCGCACAACACCTGAGCCAAGATACTTTTTGAGCTTGTCCCCCCTTCGGCCTGACTCCACCAGCAGGATTCGGTCGTCATCAAGCACGTCCGGGTGATTCCAGTAATTCGGATCACGAGGGTATTCCTCGCCCTCCCGAGGCATCTCGTACACGCGGTTCCAGAAGGGTTCGCTCCGGCTGTAAAGGCTCTCCGAGCGTTCTGAGCGCAGCTCCGGCGCCTGCTCCGGCTCCTCAAAGGGATAATCATCCCGCGTAAAGAGAGCGTCTTCCTCCTGTACAGGCGTCTGACGTCCGGAACCCTGCACGGCTGTGTCCGTCGGCGGCACAGGCTGTCCGCCGGTATTGAAGGCCTGTCCCCACTTAGGCGTGTCCATCGCCTGCAACCTCCCTTCTGCCGGGATAGCCGGGGGGTAACGCCCCCGGCATCCCGATTGATGCTCATTCCTGCGTCTGTATGCGGCAGATCTGTGCGCCAAGCTGACGAAGCTGATCCTCAAATCGCTCGTATCCGCGGTCCACCAGCGCCGCATGATCAATCTGTGTTTCCCCCTGTGCCTTGAGACCTGCAAGCACCAGCGCCGCGCCGCCGCGAAGGTCACGGGCCGTCACATGCGCCCCGCACAGGCCCTCCACACCCCGCACGACCGCCGTCCTGCCAGAGCAGAGGATTCGCGCGCCCATCCGGTTCAAATCGCCCGCATGGGTAAACCTGTTCTCAAATACATTCTCCACAATCACGCCAGTTCCTTCTGAAACGCACAAAAGGGCCAGCATCTGAACCTGCATATCCGTCGGGAAGCCCGGATGCGGCTGCGTCTGCAGAAGCGGAAAGGCCGTCAAACGGGCAGGCGCACGCAGATATATGCAGTCCCCTTCCTCCCGTACAGCACAGCCCATCTCCCTCAGCTTCGCATTGATGGCATGCATATCTCCTGAGGGTGCATTTGTCAGGGTGATTTCTCCGCCAGTAATGGCGCCTGCTGCCAGCAGCGTTCCCGCCACGATGCGATCCGGCATAGGCGTGTACGCACAGCCATGGAGGCGCTTCACCCCTTCAATGGTGATGGTCGCGCAGCCTGCACCGGCAACACGTCCTCCCATGGCGTTGATAAAGCCCATCAGATCGACAATCTCCGGCTCCCTTGCAGCGTTATGGATGGTCGTCACGCCCGGCAGGCAGGCCGCAGCCATCATGACATTCTCCGTCGCACCGACGGAAGGGTAATCAAAGTGTACCTCGCCCGCATGCATGCCGCGGCCGTCACACTGGATGACGCCGCCTTCCTCACGAATCACAACGCCCAGCGCCCGAAGTCCTGACAGGTGCAGGTCAATGGGTCGCAGCCCGATTTCGCAGCCGCCGGGATATGTAACCGTGGCCCTGCGGAAGCGCGAGAGAATCGGGCCGAGCATGAAGATGGAGGAGCGTATCTGCTTGGAAAGCTGATCCGGCATCTCAAAGCTGGATACATCCATGCCGGAAACAATCGTATCCCATCCCCGTCTTTCTACCCTGCAGCCCAGCATTTGAAGGATTTCTTCCATGCGCCGGACGTCAGTGATGTCCGGCATGCGATGGAGCGTCACATCCTCCTCCGTCAGCACACAGGCCGCAAGGATGGGCAGCGCAGCGTTCTTCGCGCCGTCCACCCGCAATGTGCCTTCAAGCCGTTTACCGCCCTGCACCACGAACGATTCCATACATCGCCCACCTCCATCCATGCTGCTTCAGCGTATGAACCAGCGGAGGTTTGGTGCAGCGCGGCACATCAGCAGTCCATCTTGCCTGCCGTGCGTGAGATGTTCATCAGTACGCCCATGGCCGCCATGGTGATGGAAATCGATGTTCCGCCCGCTGAAAAGAAAGGCAGCGGGAGCCCTGTCGTCGGGAGGATGCCCACAACAACGCCCATGTTCAGGAACGCCTGCACCGTGATGGAGGACGTAATACCGGCTGCCAGCAGCGCCCCGAACTTATCCCTGCAAGCGATGGCGACCCGGAAGCCGGCGATCATCAGCGTCACAAACAACGCAATGACCACACAGCAGCCAAGCAGCCCGAAGTCCTCGCCCACAATGGCGAAGATGAAGTCGCTCTCCGGGTACGGAAGGTAGGCATATTTCTGCCTGCCCATACCCAGTCCCATGCCGAACACACCGCCTGAACCAAAGGCAATCAGCGACTGGGAGAGCTGATACCCTTCGTCGCTCATCATGGCAAAGGGATCGCGGAAGGACAGGAGCCGCCTGCGCCTGTATGGCTCTGACCATGCGTAGAAGCCGCCCACGGAAATCCCTCCTGCCAGCATCAGCAGGATGTGCCGCCATTTTGCACCCGCCATGATAATCAGGATGAGACTCACAATCATGATGGAGCCGGCAGTGGAAAGGTTTGGCTGCTCCAGAATCAGCAGGAAGGTGATCCCCGGAACGATCAGCACCGGAACGATGCCCCGCCACAGGGATTTGATGCGCGGCCCGGCATAGGAGAGCGTCGCTGCCATATACAGGACAATGGCGAATTTCGCAAATTCTGACGGCTGGAAGGACATACCTGCCACCACCAGCCAGCGTCGCGAACCGTTGATGTACACGCCCACGCCGGGAATGATGACAAGCACCAGCAGAATCGCCGAGATCACCAGACCGGATACAATCACCGGCGTCTGCCGCCAGAAGCGGTACGGGATCCGGCTGGTGATGACGCAGGCAACAGTTCCCAGCGCAATGCCGATCATCTGCTTGAATACCTCGCCAAGGGGATTCCCCGTATCCTGCGCAGTATAGTAGGTGGCTGAAAACAGAACCAGCAATCCTGCGCACAGCAGCATGATGAGCACAGCCACCAGCATGCCGTCCACAGGATTGCGGCGACGCATCAGTACATTGATGATTCTCTTTCGTGCGCTTTCCTGCTGCAGCATGGCTGCTCCTTTCAGCGCGACGATGATTTGTTTTACCGGAGCTCCCGGACAAGCTCCTTGAAGATACGTCCGCGGCTTTCATAGTCCGCAAACATGTCGAAGGACGCACAGGCCGGGGACAGCAGCACGTTCCAGCCTTCACCGGCCAGCGCGCGGCACTGCTCAACCGCATCCCCGAGCGTATCGGCCCGATGCACGCGGGTATAACCATTTTCCCGGCACTGCCGCTCAATCTGATCCGCCGTTACGCCGATCAGCACAGCCTCGCGGATATACGCAGATGCAAGCATCTCCTTCACCATGGGGGTGAAGTCACAGTGCTTATCGTAGCCGCCAAGGATGATAGCCGTGGGACGGTCCATTGTCTGGATCGCCTTGATGGTCGAATCGACATTGGTACCCTTGGAATCATTGATATAGCGCACGCCGTCCAGCTCGCGGACAAATTCAATCCGGTGCTCCACGCCCCGGAAGGTGCGGAAGGTATGCGCGATTACCTCCCCGGAAACACCGCAGGCTGTTGCAATGCAGGCAGCCGCAAGAGCATTTTCGAGGTTGTGCGGGCCTGGAATATACAGATCCGTCACAGGGCAGAGGATTTCTTCCACACCCTGCCAGCGTGTGACGATCATTCCGCCGCGAACAAACGCACCGTTTTCAACCTCGGCCTTCCGACTGAAGAGCATCACGCGGCTCTTCACCTGCGGAATGAGGGACTCCAGCGCCGGATCATCCGCATTGAAGACGGCCACATCCTCCGCCGTCTGATTCTGGAACATGCGCATTTTAGTCTGCGCGTAGCATTCCATGGTGCCATGGCGATTGAGGTGATCCTCTGTGAGGTTGGTAAGTACAGCAGCCCTGGGATGGAAGGTTTCAGCCGTTTCCATCTGGAAGGAGGATACCTCGCAGACAAACATATCCCCGTCTTCACTGTTCAGGCCGGCCGCGCTGTACGGATAACCGATGTTGCCGACCACATGGGTTGTGCGGCCTGCATTGACGAAAATCTCGCCCAGAAGGGACACGGTAGTCGTCTTGCCGTTGGTACCGGTGATAGCCACCATTTCACCCGAGGACAGCTGATAGGCCATCTCCAGCTCGCCGGTGACGTAGACGCCCATTTCCTTCGCCTTAAGGACAAAGCCGGCCGTGTCCGGGATACCGGGGCTGATGATCATCGCATCGACGCCGTTCAGGCACTCCCCTGCGGGACAGCCCAGTGCATATTCAATGTCGAGGCCGTTCAGCGGAGCGAGGGCGTCGCCGAGGGCGTCGGCGGTCTTGCTGTCGTTGACGATGACCTTTGCACCGGCCTGATGCAGCAGCTGTGCCGCCGCGACGCCGCTGCGGGCCATGCCCACGACGAGCACTCTCTTATCCTTGTAATTCTGGATGTTGCGCATGGGTGCGCCTCCATGTTGCTTATGAATTTCGGAGCAGGGGTTCGCGCCGCAGCACGACCAAAGGGCTTTCCGATCGCCCTCTGGAAACCTTCGGGGTACGCCTCTTTTCAGAGGTTATCAGATCAGCACAGAAAGTACTGCAATCGCGCTCAGCACCAGCGTCACGACGGCGTACATAAGCACAATTTGCGTTTCCTTCATGCCGCACATCTCGAAGTGATGGTGAATGGGCGACATCTTGAACAGGCGCTTTGGGGTACCGGTCAACTTGCGGGTCAGCTTGAAATAGTAGCGCTGCAGGATAACGGATACGCTGGACATGACCATCGTGAAGCCGATCAGCAGCAGCAGGAAGGGCTGACGCAGCAGCATTGCCATACCAACCACTGCACCGCCGATAAACATGGAGCCGGTATCGCCCATGAAGACCGTCGCCGGATAGTGGTTGAAGCGCAGGAAACCGATGCACGCGCCGCACAGGCACACAGCGAAGATTGCAATGGTGTTGAAAAGGCCTTCCCATTCCGGCGGGAACTGGAACTTCTCATTTGCAGAATGACAGAAGTCCACCATAATCAGTGCGATGCCTGCCCAGCCGATGCAGCCCACCGCCGTCACAGAGGACAGGATGCCGTCAAGACCGTCCTGCAGGTTGGCAGAGTTGACCATGAACAGCACCGTCAGCGCCAGCAGCGGGATATAGAAGACGCCCAGATCCCATTCCACATTGGTGAAGGGAATGATCACCTTGCTGCCTACCTCGGGATGCAGGTAGCAGTACATTGCAAAGCCCACGCAGACGACCGCCTGGCCGATGATCTTCTGCCACGGAGTCAGGCCCTCATGGCGCTTCTTGACCATCTTGATCCAGTCGTCGCCAAAGCCCACGGCCATGGAGCCCAGCGCCACGAACAGCAGCGCCAGCATGTGGTCCCACGCGAAGGACATGACCATCACGTCCTGTTTGGCGGACAGCGCGCAGCCAACGCCGCTGACAATGAACGAAACAACACAGCCCAGTGCGATGATCAGGCCGCCCATGATGGGCGTCCCCTGCTTCTTCTGATGGCTTTGCGGGCCCAGCTCATAGATGGTCTGGCCCAGCTTGAGCTTGCGCAGCCACGCGATGAACTTCGGGCCGGTCAGCAGCACAATGGCTGCGGAGAGGATCAGGGCAAGTATCATCCTTAGCATGGAATTTCTTCCTTCCCTATTGAAGTATTACATTTCTGACAGCAGCTCGGCAACAACAACCTTCTCGTCGAAGGGGGTCTTGACGCCTCTTGTTTCCTGATAGGTCTCGTGGCCTTTGCCGCACAGGACGATCACATCGCCCTCCCGGCCGATCTCCAGCGCGTGGCGGATGGCCTCGCGGCGGTTTTCGATGATGACATAGGGCACTTCGGTCTCACGGATACCCTCTTCAATAGCCGCGAGAATCAGCATGGGATCCTCATTGCGGGGATTGTCGGAGGTCAGGATACACAGGTCAGCCAGCTCGCCGCCGATGCGGCCCATGATGGGACGCTTGCCCTTATCACGGTCGCCGCCGCAGCCAAAGAGCGCAATCAGGCGGCCCTTGGTAAAGGTGCGGCAGGTACGCAGGATATTATCCAGCGCGTCCGGGGCATGGGCATAGTCCAGAATAACACGGTAAGGGGTGTTTGTGGGCAGCATCTCGATGCGGCCGGGGACGTTCTTGATGCCCTCCAGGCCTGCCTTGATGTCTTCGGCAGAGATGCCCAGCACCATTGCGCAGCTGGCTGCAGCAATGGCATTGTACACGTTGAACATGCCCGTCATGCGCAGATGGATGGGCAGCGTATGCATGCCCTGAAGCTTGATCTCAAAGGATACGCCGTCTTCGGTGATTTCAATGTCCCGGGCGAAAAGATCCGCGTCGGCAGCAATGCCGAAGGTCAGATGCGGCACGGACAGATCGTCCAGCACGGATGCGGAGGTTTCCTCATCCACGTTCAGCACAGCGTTGCGCACCATGCCGGTGGTGAAGAAGGCCTTCTTGCACTCGAAGTACTTCTCCATCGTATGGAAATAGTCCAGATGATCCTGCGAAAGGTTGGTATACGCGCCGACCTCGAAGACCAGGCCGTCCAGACGGTGCATGTCGATTGCATGGGCAGAAACCTCCATGACCACTGCCTGTACGCCTTCGTCCGCCATGGCGCGCAGGTCGCGCTGCAGATCGATGGGATCGGGCGTGGTGTAATTGGAGGCGATGCGCTTGTCGCCGATCATGTTGCCGGTTGTACCCACCAGACCAACCTTCATGCCCGCCTGCTCCAGGATGGACTTGATCATATAGGTGGAGGTGGTCTTGCCCTTGGTGCCGGTCACGCCTACCAGACGCATTTTTTCCGCCGGATTGCCGTAGAAGGCCGCTGCCATGCGCGACATGGCAGCACGGCAGTTGGTGACCTTCACCTGCGGCACAGCCGCGTCGATGAAATGATCCACCACCAGCGCTACGCAGCCGTTTTCAATGGCCTGCGGCGCGTAATCGTGGGCGTCGAAGCGTGCGCCGGGAATGCAGAAGAACAGCCCCTTCTCGGTCTTCTCCCTGCTGTTGGAGCACACAGACAGGATCTCTGTATCCAGATCGCCCCGCGTTTCCACCAGGTAAGGCATATTCTCTATCAGCACTCGCAGTTTCATAAGCTTTCTCCTCTTCCATCAGCCTTGGCAGGGGACTTTACTCCACCCCTGCCTGCTGGTCATAGCCTGACAGCGTCACATGAACGCAGCTTCCAGGCTGTACATACTCTCCTGCTGCCGGGCTCTGGCGCTGACAAACGCCGCTGCCCGCCATGGATATGATCAGTCCCCGCTGACGCAGCAGCCGGGCACAATCCACATCGCTCAGTCCCGTCAGTTCCGGGACACATACAAGCTCCTCCGGCGTCAATGCGTCCGAGGGCGCGGTGTAGGCCATCACATGCCCGCCCCTGACCAGCTTTGCGCCCTCCGGCGGCAGCTGATCAAGCACGACGGTCGCCGCACCGTCATCGAGCATTTCCAATCCCGCTTCTGCAAGTGTACGCCTTGCGTCGGAAATCGTCAAGCCCTTTATTGAAGGAACTGTTACTTCTTCGCTGTTTTCTCCGTTTTCAGGGGACACGCCGAGGTAGCCGAGCGCCTCCTGAAGGATCTGCCGTGCAAAGGGTGCAGCCGTCGTTCCGCCGTAATCGACCGGTACATGCGCTTCATTGACCACCACCAGCACGCTGATCAGCGGATCATCTGCCGGCGCAAAGCCGTAAAAAGAACCGATGTGCACATCCGAAACAATGCGCCCCTCCTTATACACCTGCGCAGTGCCGGTTTTTCCGCCAATACGGTAGCCCTCGATGTAAGCATTCTTACCGCCGCCGTTTTCCACGACATTTTCCAGCAGACCACGCAGAGTTTCGCTCGTATCCGCACGAACAGGCGTTGCCACCACCGTCGGATTGAAACGCTGCAGCACATCGCCCGACGCTGTCAGGATTTCGCTGACGACATAAGGCTTCATCAGCTTTCCGCCGTTAACAGCCGCGTTGCAGGCCATCATCAGCTGCAGAGGCGTCACGGCAATGGACTGCCCGAAGCCGATGCGCGCCAGATCAACATTTTTCACATAGCGCGAGCTGATCATGATTCCCGCCGACTCGCCGGGAAGATCAACACCTGTCTTTTTCCCCAAGCCGAAGGAGGTCAGGTATCGGTAGAAGGTGTCGGCCCCCATGCGCAGCGCCAGCTCCACAAAGACGGGATTACAGCTGTTTTTGAGACCGTCCGCCATGGTTTCCGCGCCATGCGCCGCACCCCAGCAACGGATGGTATCTCCATCCACCGTTGTCCTGGCGGAACAATAGAATGAATCCGACGGGCTGGTCACGCCGCTGTCAAGGGCGGCGGCCGCCGTGAGAATCTTGAAGGTGCTTCCCGGCTCGTATACATCGGATATCGCCGTGATGCGCATCATCTCCGTCAAGGCCGTCACATCATCGCGGGGCGGGTCATTGGGGTCGTAGGTCGGATACATGGTCATGGCGAGTATGCCGCCCGTCCGCACATCCGACACGATGCACAAGACCGATTCCGCGCTGTTGACCTCAATGCACTCGCGCATGGCCTTCTCGGCAATCTCCTGAATCGTTGCATCGCAGGTGAGCCTGAGCGTACTCCCCTGCCGGGATGGAATGTACCAGCCCTCGCTGTCCGCAAGGGTGCGGTTGCGGGCGTCCACCTGCCGCAGATAGCTGCCCTCCAGTCCTGCAAGCACCGCTTCATATCTGGATTCGAGGCCGGATTGACCATCGCTGTCCACGGTTGTCAGGCCCAGTACCTGAGACAGCAGCGTGCCGTATGGATAGTATCGCCGCGAGTCCTCGTCAAATGCCAGTGCTGACAGACCATATGCCTCCGGCGCCCCGGCTTTGAGCTGCCGCAGCGCGTCCACCGTCTCCCGCGGCACCTGACGTTTGAGAATCACCGATCCCTTCGTCTTGTCAGAGAGCCGGGCAAGCGCAGTTTCCCGCTCAAGAGACAATACCGGCGCAATTGCGGTCAAAAACAGCTCCTCGTCCTCGACGAGCCGGGGATCTGCCGTCACGATATACGACGTGGCGGAAAGCACAAGCGTACTGCCGTTCCTGTCCAGGATGGTACCCCGGCGTGCAGTGATTACGCCTTCTTTGGTCCATTGACGGATGCCGCGCTGTGTCAGCGCCTCCGCATCAAGTATCGTCAGCGTGGCGATTCGGCCGATCACCAGCAGGAACAGCCCCGCCAGCACCAGCGTCATCAGCCAGATCCTCTTGCGTACCAGCAGTTCAGGATGCATGTCCCGTCCCCCTGATTACGCGCATATTCCAAACGGGGAACTGAATCTCCTTCAGTTCCCCAGCATGGTCATCCTTCGATTGTCACGGGCGTCATTGCTGACCCCAGATGGTGGCCAGCGACTGGGCGGTTGTTGCCGCAGCAGGCGTGATCACCGCCGTTTCAGGCGCGGTCAGATAAATCACGCCCACGCCCTTGGAGCTGATCAGCCCCAGACGCACAGCCTCCTGACGAATGCTCACGTCATTGGACTTGGCTGCGATGTCCTTCTCTGTCTTGGCGCTTTCAACAGCCAGCTCGTCAATGCGCAGCTGCTGCGCGCTGATATGCTTGGACACAGAGGACATTTCCGCCACAGCGCCAAGCCATACGCCGCCCAGCACAGCCGCAAACACAAACAGCATCACCAGCGCCGTGCGCAGCTGCACGCCATAACGGTTGAACACAGGCAGGCGCATGGCGTCCATATTGCCCATGGCCCTGTATGCGCCGGTATCCGTACCGGCTGCTGCATAGTTGCGGCGGCGTTCCGTCGCCACAACGGGCTGTGCATCCATCATCTCCGGAAATTCGCCGGTGAAGGAGAAGCCGTGGGCGCCGGGGCGCTGAGAGCGCTGCTGACGGGCCTGTCTGGTCTGATCCAGATAGGCCGCCGGGCGAGTGTGACGGTGCACACGGTTGATTCGTGCGTTCAGCATAGTTTATTCCTCCACCAGGCTGTCCATTCCTCGGGCAGCATATATTTATATCAAACGGCTTCAGCGGGCAGACATGCCGCTGAGGATACTGTCGATGTTTGCAATAAAGCTCATCAGCTGCTCGTCGCACTTGACGCGGGCTGCGATCCGCAGATGGTCACCGGAGCCCATGATGTCAATCTCCTTGTCCTCACCGAGGATCACCTGACGCAAACGCGCCGGCAGCAGCACGCGTCCCTGACCATCGCATTCCTGTGCACGGAAGGTATAGGCATCCAGCCACTGCAGATAGTTCTGCATTTCCGGCCGACCGGATTCGATGCAAGCCCGGGCATGCCGCTCACGCATGCGCACATAAGCAATCTCCGGATATACAGCAATGGACTTGAAGTCAAAGGAAGGACTGATGGTGAAGGTTTTGCCAAGCATATCGCGGAATGCCAACGGGATCACCATTCGGCCCTTGCTGTCCAGCGTGTGGGCAAAGGTGCCGGTGAACATCCGCTCATACTTTTCCAGCAGGAGACGATCCTCCTCGGAAATTCCCGACGCGGCGGGCGCAGCATGAGAAGCCGCATCAGTCATGCCGACTGCCTGCAGCTCCTGATCACGATCCGACACCCACCATCACCACCACTTTTTTCACAAAATAGGGCTTAAAAACCACTCTCATTCATTTTATCCCACTTCCGCAATTAAATCAATGGCATTTTCAAATTCTCAAAAAGAACTTTTTGCACCTCATTTGTTAATTTTGCACACATTCATTTAATATATTTGTAACTTTTCCATCCTATCTTGTGTTCAATACGTTTTGTTCCACAACCGATGGTACAAAAAAACGCACCCGACACTTTATCGGGTGCGTTTTGTGACAATTATGCGATTTCTCACATTAAGTGTTTGGAATTCCGTAACATCATCGTTATTTTTGCATCACCAGAGGAACTTCGGCCAAAGAGAATTTCAGGCTGTCACAGGAGGTCAGCATATACCGGACGCCCTCATGAACGCCATTGAAGCCAAGACGGATGGACGCGCCATGCAGATGACCATAGACCACCGTATGCACAGGATATCTGGCAATCAGGCGGGTAAAGGGTGTATCACGCTCATTATCATATAGGGGCGGATAATGCATCATCACGATGATCGGCCGTTCTCCAGCCAGCTTCACAGCTGCCTGCAAAGAGAGCTCCAGCCGGATCACCTCACGGCTGCAAATCTTCTGGTCCGCCGCGGACAGCGGTTCCTCTGCTGTCGGAAAGCTCCAGCCCCGTGTACCGCAGACGACCGCCTGACCAATATCCACCGCCGTGTTCTGGATTGCTTCCATCCCCGGCGGAAGAACGGCACGAACCTGTGTGAGGGTATTCCACCAGTATTCATGATTGCCCTTGATGATCAGCTTGCGCCCCGGCAGCGCGTCAATGGCCTGCAGATCCGGCACAGCGTCGGCGAGCTGCATCGCCCAGGAGATATCTCCCGGAATCAGCACCACGTCCTCCGCATTCACACGGGAGCGCCAATCCTCTGAAATGCGTGCGAAATGATCCGTCCAATGGCTGCCGAAGATGTCCATGGGCTTCTCATCGCCGCCTGGCAGATGCAGATCACTGATCACAAACAAGCGCATTCGCAGGCTTCTCCTTATCTTCAGCTTGCGGGAACAAACCGCGCGCAGGCGCGATTACATCATGTCGTCCTCGTCCTCGTCGTCATCCTCGTCGGCTTCTTCCTCGCGCATGCTCTCCAGAGAGGACATCTCGCCCGCCATCTGCTCGAACTCGCCGGCAGGAATATCGGTGTCGACCTCAGGAATCTCGTCCATGGAGGACACATCGTCCATGGAGGTGATGGCACGGGTATCGACCTGCTCCTCGCTGTCGGTGCTGGCGTCGCGGTTGGTGGCAGTGTTGCTCTGACCGCTCATTTCCTTCAGGCAGAACAGGCAGATATCACGGCCCGGCAGCGCAGGATTCTCGCTGCACACGCTGCACATCTCGATCTCGTCGCGAGCGCCGTCGCCCTTCATCTCGCGCATGCAGACCTTACAGTACTTCTCGCTGGCAGTAATGTAGTTCAGATCGCAGCGAGGGCATTTGACAAACATCATGAGGATTCCTCCTATATTCGTTCCGGATCGTACCGGTTTCGTGTGGTATGAGTTACCTTGGCAGCCCGTTGGCATTCCCGTTGACCCTGAGTGCGCTCATGTATTACTATTTGTACACGGTTCGACACACAACCGTAATACATCGGAGGTGAACAAACAATGTTCAGGAAGCACACCGCAATGGCCATTTCCATGCTGATCATCACCACCAGTGCCGCCATGGCTGATGGCGTACCGCAGGCGCAGTTCCGGAACACAGGCCATTCCCATCATCAGGAAACGTCCCGCGCCACAAACGCGTCCGCAATTACCACCAAGACGCCCGTTTCACCCACGAATGCGTCCGGTAATTCCACCGGCAGCACGATTTTCTCCACAAAAGAATCACACATTCCCACCATAGTGAATCTTCCTGCCACCAGTGCCCCGGAATCCGCGCTACTGCTGACGCAATCGCCCGCTGCCGCACGAGTTCCTTCTACGGGTGATGATTATACTACGCATTCTGTTTCTGCGCAAGAGCAAATGATGATGAATTTGATCAATAGCGATCGTGCAGCCAACAATCTGCCCGCTTTGACCCTTGATCCGGAGCTTTCACGCATCGCGCGCATCAAGTCCGAGGACATGCGGGACAACAGCTACTTCGCTCATGAATCCCCTACCTACGGCCGCGCATCGGACATGCTGACCCGCTTTGGCTATCGTTATCGCGGCGCAGGCGAGAACATCGCACACCACGCCAGCATCCAAAAGGCGCAGGCCGCCTTCATGTCCTCCGCAGGACATCGCCGGAACATTCTTTCAGCCGTCTGGGAAAAGGTTGGCGTCGGCGTATGCTATGACAGGAACGGCTACATTTATGCCACGCAGATTTTCGTCCGGTAAACAGGCGCATTCCACAAAGGGCGTTCAGCCCGCGGGAGGCTCAGCGTCTCCGTCTTTGGGCGGGGGCGCTTTTGACGTAGCTCAGCAGCGCCCGTCCAGCCATTGTGCCCCGTCGTGCAGAAAAGTTATCCACAGGTCGTCCACCGCCATCCACATTGGCCTTGCGAAAGTCAAGGTGTCCCGTCGGGATCAGCAGATTGCGCGGCGTTCCTTCCCAAGGTGAGGACAGCGCAGGCAGCATGGCCGCCTCCTGCACGGACAGCGCAGGCGAATGAATGACGT
>JAFTWV010000088.1 GCA_017465155.1 Clostridia bacterium | reverse complement strand
AATGGCTACTCCTAAGGGAAAGATCTCTAAGGCTCGTAAGCACAGCCGTCAGGCCAACTGGAAGCTCTCTCTGCCCGCCATCACTGAGTGCCCCCAGTGCCATCAGATGAAGCTGGCTCACCGCGTCTGCAAGCAGTGCGGTTACTACAAGGGCGTTCAGGTCGTCGCGATGAACGAGGAAAAGAACGCGTAAGGGTTTTATCCCTGCTTTCCCGCTGGTTTTCCGGCGGTGCAGGCTTGTCTGCCTGCCATTGAAAGACAATTAAGTACATACCACTCGCAAATGAAGAGGAGTACCTCAATGTCCGAGCGGATAGAGAGGGCGGTTCACCGGCTGGAAGACCGCCTGCGCGTCGGGTGAGGGAAGGTCGCTTCACAGAGCATGGGGTGAAGCATGCAGCAATGTGTGTTAGCTTTGTGCGGCTCGCGCCCGTTAAAGCGCGTCAGAGGCAACCATGCCTGTTTTTCAGGCTGACGTTTGCGAAGTAAGGTGGTACCACGGAGCAGCTCCGTCCTTCGGGATGGGGCTGCTTTGCGTTTTGGAACAGCGACACATCGGATGTATGATTCGATGAAGGAGGTGACCCGCATGAACTATGGTGGTTTCTCTTGGACGACGATCCTCGGCCAGGCGATGATCGTCATAGGTGCGGTCATGGCGCCGATATCGGCGTGCCTTTCACATCGCTTTTTTCAGCAGCGGCGCAGCCAGCCTCGCCATGAAGGATGTGGGCGCAATGCTCTGCCTGCTGGGATTCATGATGTATCTTGAGTCATATGGATTGGTATAAAGGAGTGAGTATCCATGGAAATGGAAAAGACATATAATCCCCAAGCGATCGAAAACGATCTGTACAAGGCCTGGGAGGAATCCGGTGCGTTCACTGCGCATCGCGTGGAAGGCAAGAAGCCCTTCACCATCGTGATGCCCCCGCCGAACATTACGGGCCAGCTGCACATGGGCCATGCACTGGACTGCACGCTGCAGGATGCAGCCATCCGTTACCACCGCATGAAGGGCGACCCGACCCTGTGGCTGCCCGGTACTGACCATGCGGCCATCGCTACCGAGGTCAAGATCGTTGCTGCGATGGAAAAGGAGGGCCTGACCAAGGAGTCCCTTGGCCGCGAGGGCTTCCTGGAGCGAGCTTGGAAGTGGAAGGAAGAATACGGCGGACGTATCGTGCACCAGCAGCGCCGGATGGGTATTTCCTGCGACTGGAGCCGCGAGCGCTTCACGATGGACGAGGGCTGCTCCAAGGCCGTGCGTGAAACCTTCTGCCGCCTGTATGAGAAGAACCTGATTTACCGCGGTGCACGCTTGGTGAACTGGTGTCCCTGCTGCATGTCTGCAATTTCCGACGCTGAGGTGACCTACGAAGAGAAGCAGGGCAACTTCTGGCATCTGCTGTATCCCGTGAAGGAGACCGGCGAGATGCTGGAGCTGGCCACCACCCGTCCCGAGACGATGCTGGGTGATACCGCCGTGGCCATCAATCCCGAGGACGAGCGCTATGCTCACCTGCATGGCTGCCATGTGATCCTGCCGCTGATCAACAAGGAAATCCCGATTGTGTGCGATGAGCATGCTGACATGACCAAGGGTACCGGCGTGGTGAAGATCACCCCCGCCCATGACCCCAATGATAACATGGTCGGCGCCCGTCACAATCTGCCCCTCGTGCGCTGCTTCACCTACGATGGACACATGACCGGCGCTGCGGATGTGCAGGCGCATCTGGCAGACCAGGATGCGGTGGAGAACCTTGAAGTGCTGGACTGCGGCAAGTACGCCGGCATGACCACTGCCGAGGCCCGCAAGGCCATCGTGGCTGACATGACGGAACTGGGCCTGCTCAAGTCCATTGAGCCCCTGACCCACGAGGTCGGCACCTGCTACCGCTGTTCGACCGTCATCGAGCCGATGATTTCCAAGCAGTGGTTTGTGCGTATGGAGCCTCTGGCCAAGCCGGCAATTGAGGCAGTGACCAGCGGCGCGACGAAGTTTGTGCCTGAGCGCTTCTCCAAGCAGTACATGAACTGGATGACCAACATCCGTGACTGGTGCATCAGCCGTCAGCTGTGGTGGGGCCACCGCATCCCCGTGTGGTACTGCGACGACTGCCGCGAGATGATGGTGCGCCGCGAGGATCCCTGCTGCTGCTCCAAGTGCGGCGGCAAGAACATCCGTCAGGATGAGGATGTACTGGACACCTGGTTCTCCTCTGCGCTGTGGCCCTTCTCCACGCTGGGTTGGCCTGAGCAGACCGAGGATCTGAAGTATTTCTATCCTACCAATACGCTGGTGACCGGCTATGATATCATCACTTTCTGAGTGAGCCGCATGATCACCATGGGCGTGGAACAGATTGACAACGTGCCGCCCTTTGACACCGTGCTGATCCATGGCCTTGTGCGTGACGAGCTGGGCCGCAAGATGTCCAAGAGCCTGGGCAATGGCGTGGATCCGCTGGAGGTTATCGAAAAGTT
>JAFTWV010000087.1 GCA_017465155.1 Clostridia bacterium | reverse complement strand
GCCAAGCTGCGCGTGCAGATGCGTACTGAGATCACCAAGCTGCATCAGCGTCTGCAGACCACCTTCATCTACGTTACCCATGACCAGACCGAAGCTATGACCATGGCTTCCCGTATCGTGGTTATGAAGGACGGCGTTGTGCAGCAGGTGGATACCCCCCAGAACCTGTACGATTTCCCCGCCAACGAGTTCGTTGCCGGCTTCATCGGCTCTCCCCAGATGAACTTCTTCGACGTCCGTCTGCGCAAGGAGAATCAGGAAGTCGTGGCCGTGTTCGGCGACAACAAGATCACCGTGCCCGCTGGCAAGGTGTCCAAGTTCATCGACGAGTCCTATGTTGGCCGTGAGGTTGTGATGGGCATCCGTCCCGAGAACATCCACGATGACGAGATGTTCCTGGCCGGCGCTCAGGACGCCGCCATCAACGTGACTGTTGAAGTTACTGAGAAGATGGGCTCCGAGACCTACCTGTACCTGACCACCTCCGGTAAGGAAGGCAACATCATCGCCCGCGTTAACCCCCGCACCACCTCCACCGCTGGCGCGCAGATCAAGGTTGCCTTCGACGTCAACCACCTGCACTTCTTCGACAAGGAGACCAGCCGCACCATTCTGGTGTCCGAGGCTGTGCCCGCTCCCAAGAAGTAATTCTTATCCTCTCTGAAACTTTCGGCGGCCCTCGTAAGAGGGTCGCCTTTTTACGTGGAGCGTAATTCGATGTGATGAAGGGGATGAAAATCATGCTTGTTTTGTGACATATTCACAAAAAATTTCCCTTTTGGAACGAAATGAGCTTTTCATGTCATTCAAAATGTGGTATACTGTGTAAAATGGAGTCGTAGGCTCCGCCTGTTCTTTCCCCAAAGGGCAGGAATGCGAAAGGAGAGATTCCTGTGGCAGAGCGTCATCTGCAGGAGCAGATGGAAAGTATTCTGGCCCGTTTGTCCATGCCGGTAACGGTACTGGATCGTGAATATGATGACAGCATGAAGGGTAGTCTCGCTGCACAGCTGACGGACGGCGTACTTGCTGCATACGATGGAAATATGTATCTTGCGGTTCCGCGGACGAACATCGTGCTGATGTGCGCGCAGGATCATCCCGGCGCGAAGGATGTGCTGCTGCTGGCCTGCGAGCTTGTCAGCACGCTGGGTGCAGCGGCAGATTCCCATACGGAAAACAGCTTCGATGTATATCGCCGGGCTCTTCGCGGCGAGCTGGCCGGGAGCGAACTGGAAGCACTGAGCCATGAGCACCAGCTGCCCGATGATCTGAAGCGCTGCGTAATGGTGTTCCATATTGTCCAGACGGACAATGAGCGTGCCTATGACCTGCTGCGTGATATCACGCCCATGCAGGATAAGGATGTCCTGATCGATATGGACCGTCACTCTGTCGTGCTGATCAAGGACATGACGGAGGAGGACTCCGTGGAGGAGCTGACGCAGTTTGCGCAGGCCCTTCAGGAAACGCTCATGGGCGAAACAGCACACCAGATGACCATTGGCATCGGCCGAAGCCGTCATACAATGGACGAGCTCAGGGAAAGCTATATGGAGGCGCGCCGGGCAATTGAGGTCGGACGCATCTTCAAGCCCGAGGAAAGCATCTATGTGTATAGCCGCCTGATCCTTGAGCGCTTCCTGACCGAGCTTCCGCAGGATATCAGCGCCTATTATCACAGTCTGCTGTTCAACCGCAAGAACCAGCGCCTCTTCAATGAGGAAATGCTGTATACGATTGATATGTTCTTCAAGAAGGATCTGAATCTGTCGGATACAGCGCGCCAGCTGTACATTCACCGCAATACGCTGGTTTACCGTCTGGACAAGGTGCAGAAGCAGACGGGGCTTGACCTGCGCTCCTTCGAGGATGCGGTAACCTTCAAGATCCTCATGGAGCTCAAGAAGGTCAGCGGCGAGCGTACATCCCGTAAATCCTGATGACTGGGAGGTCTATCAATATGAGTAAGAAGCTTGCTGCACTGCTCGGGCTGCTGCTGACTGCATGCCTGCTGACAAGCTGTGCCTATCTGCCTGCGACGCTGCTGTCCGACATGCTTACCGTCACCCAGAGCAGCACGGACAGTGTCGTCAATACCTCCGAGAACGGCGATACGGTGACCATTTCCCGAGAGGACTATGAGCGCTATCAGCAGTTTGACACGCTGATCGAGCTGATGGACATGGTTGAGTATGCTTATTTTGAGGACTACGAAGTGCAGGATATGCTCGACGGTGCAGCCAATGGTCTGCTGGTTGGTCTGGGTGATCCGTATACGTTCTATTATACACCAGAGGAGTATGCAGCGCTTTGGGAAGAGGATGAGGGCGAATATGCCGGCATCGGCATCCAGATCAGTACCTCCTACCTGACGGGCCTGTGTACCATCAGCCGTGTGTTTGACAATGGCCCTGCCCGGGAGGCGGGTATCCAGAAGGGTGATATCCTCTACATGGTGGAAGATCTCTATGTCAATTCCTCCACTGTCAACGATGCAGTTGATATCATGAGAGGTACGCCTGGTACGGACGTGAAGGTTGTGTTCCTGCGCGGCACGGAGGAAATGACTTATACCCTCAAGCGTGCACAGATTACCGTCAACCGCATTGAAGCCACCATGCTGGCGGATGACATCGGCTACATCTTCCTGTATGAGTTCGCTGGCGATTGCGCGCAGAAGTTCCAGGAAGCCGTGAAGAACCTGCAGGAACAGGGCGCAAAGGGCCTGATCATTGATCTGCGTGATAACCCTGGCGGCTGGGTCGAGGACGCGGAGTCCATCGCGGACATTTTCCTTGAGCAGGGAACGCTGTGCTATCTTGAATACAAGGACGGCAGCCGCGAGTATTATAAGACCGCTGCCGGCAAGACGGATATGTCGCTGGTGATCCTGATGAATGAAAACAGTGCATCTTCCTCTGAGATTCTTGCGGGTGCGCTGAAGGATCGCGCCGATGCGACCATCGTTGGCGTGCAGAGCTACGGCAAGGGCATTGTGCAGACCGTTGTGGGGCTGGAAGGCGGCGCTGGCATGCAGATGACCGTTGCGCAGTATTACACCCCCAATGGCAATGCCGTGCATAAGCTGGGCATCACGCCTGATGTGGAAATTCATCTGCCGCAGGGGGATAATGGCATGTATGATTTCGCTGATCTGACGGATCCCCAGCTGAACAAGGCGCTGGAGGTCATGCAGCAGAAGCTGGCGAAATAAGCTGCTTTATCCTGACATGATTTAAGCCGAACATAAAACGCACTCCCGGAGCTTTGCAGCTGAAGAAGCTGCGGCTGACGGGGGTGCGTTTTGCATCATGCCGAAGGCGCTCCGTGTGAAGAAGCAAATAACGCGGCCTTTGCAGACAGCGCGGGTGTCCAAGCAGGATACGCATGCGTCAAGGAAGCAGAAGCCAGTTTTGCCAGTAAGTGCGCCATCGGGCAGGAAAGTCATCTCTTGCGATGGAGGCTGAAGCGGTGAGCGGTGCCTCGCAAACAGTTACGCCGCCGCAGGTCATGCGAACGAAGCCAAGCTGCTGTCCAATTTCAACCGGCGCATCTATCGCGTCAGGAAGATCAATCTCCACGCCGGGCACGCTTCCCTTGGGAATGACGCCTGTCAGATCGGCAGACAGCACGGCATCTACCGTGGAGCCATCTGACATATTCACATGGAGTGTACCTGCTCTGTCACCGCTACGGAGCAGTGTTACAGCCTCGTAACGGTCAAAGGCTGCATCCATCAGTCGTGCTGCTTCATCAAACCAGTCGGGGCAGTTGAGCACCACGCCGATGATCCGCATGCTGTTCCGCTCGGCGCCAAAGACGAGGCAGCGCCCGGCCTTTTTTGTGTAGCCGGTTTTGATGCCTGTTGCGCCTTCGTAGGTGGACAAAAGTCTGTTCTTGTTGTTCAGCACCCGGTCGTATTCGCGCCCCTCCCAGGGAATGGTTGCCCGCTGTGTTCCGACCAGCTCCCGGAAGAACGGATGAGTCATAGCTTCCCGGGCAATAAGTGCAAGATCATAAGCGGTGGTGTAATGCCCGTCCTGCGGCAGACCATGGGGCGTGAGAAAGACGGTGTTTTGACAGCCAAGCTCTACGGCCCGGGCGGTCATCATCTGGCAGAAGGCATCGACGGAGCCGCCAATGTGCTCGGCGATGGCCGTTGCAGCGTCATTGCCGGATGCAAGCATCAGGCCATAGAGCATATGCCGCAGGGAAAGCGTTTCTCCTTGTGCGAGATAGATGCTTGTTCCCGGCACGCCAAAGGCATTCCGGCTGCAGGTGACAGGAGCTTCGAGGTCCCCCTGTTCAATGGCAAGCAGCGCCGTCATCACCTTTGTGGTGCTGGCCATGGGCAGGGCAGAAGCTGCATTGTGACTAAGCAGGACGCGGCCTGTGATTTCGTCTACGATCACGCAGGCTTTAGCGGATGTGGCAATTTCTTCCGCGCGGCTGGGGACAGGAAGCATCAGCAGCGCCAGCAAAACCAGCGCGGAGAGAAGCTTCTTCATGAGCGCCTCCTGTTACATCCGGGGAGTGGATGGTTGACTCTGATCTGGCTTTGCGAGGAGATTCTTAACATCCTCCATGACGGTGGGGATCAGTTCCACCATGCGGTCAGCCACGGTCTGACAGGTGGCGGGCAGCATGCGTACGGAGTCGCCGCTGACCACCAGGAAGCCCACGGGCTGCACGGATACGCCAGCACCGCTGCCGCCGGCAAAGGGGAAATCAACGGGTTCAATAGCCTTGTGAGGTTTGTCCTGTGTGGTCAGGTCGCCGCCTGCTGTCACATAGCCAAAGGATACGCGGCTGATGGGAATGATTGTCGCGCCGCCGCTGGCTTGTACGGGCTCGCCGATCACGGTATTCACGTCTACCATGTCCTTGATGGATGCCATGGCTGTCTGCATCAGTTCACCGATAGGATGTTCCATGCTTATGCTGCCTCCCTTGCTGCGGGCTTACGCTGCATGGCGATATATGAGGCCAGCAGCATGCCCGCTGTGATGATGATTATTCCCAGATGCAATTGAAGTATACACCTTGCCTGCAGGGTTGTATGTGCCCGGTAGAAATCTGGCTTGACGCATAGGCGGATCTTGTGCCGCCAGTGACGGGGGAGTATTTGTGTAAGGCTCTGTAAAGCACCGCTGATGATAGCGGTATGGGCCGCATCTTCTGTACGGAGGCAGATCATCCCCTGGAGTGTTCGCAGCTTTGTCCTGTGCAGCAGGAAGCGGCGCGCTTTGTCAGCCTGCATCAGCGCACGGAGCATGCGGTCGGCGTGGCTTCCTGAAACATCGGCTGGATGAAAGGGATGCTGTGCACCGTCCGGACCGGTGAGAAGGATGCGGTGTCCCTGTGGTGTAGCGGCCAGTTTAAGCCGCCAGATTCGACGGATGGGGCCCCAGCGCAGCATAATCTGCACCTGCGATTCATGATAATGGCGCAGGTCAGCCTGTATGTAGATGGGCGTTATCAGCAGCACTGCTGTCGCGAGCGTGCCCCAAAGGATCAGCATCGGCGCTGCACCTCCTTTGATGGAAGTATGCGCAGCGTTGCTTTTTCCATTCATCCGCCAAAAACCATACGATAAGCTGCGGATTGGCAACGATTCCGGACATTGACGAAAAGGTTGAAAAACGATATAATGAAGAGCATTCTTGTATATTCGGGAGGATTTTATGATCGGATTGATCGGAGCCATGTCGGTTGAGGTGGAAGCCCTGATGGCGAAGCTGGATGACCGTAAGGAAACGAAGATCGGTATGGATACTTTTGTCAGCGGACGGCTCTTCGGCAAGGACGCCGTGCTGTCTGTCTGCGGCCCGGGCAAGATCAATGCTGCCCTGTGTGCGCAAAGCATGATCCTCCATTTTAAGCCGGAATGGGTGCTGAACCTTGGTGTAGCCGGCGCAGGCGAAACTGGCGTGTCCATCGGCGATATGGTGGTGGCTACTGCAGCGGTGCAGCATGATGTGGATACATCGCCCATCGGAGATCCTGTCGGGATGGTCAGCAAGATCAACCTGATTGAGATTCCCTGCGACGAAGCGCTGCGTGTGAAGCTGGTGAAGGCTGCTTCCGCCGTGGAGGGCGTGAAGGTGCACGAGGGCGTGATTGCCACGGGTGATCAGTTCATCCATGACGGCGGCGTCCGAAGCCGCATCAATGGTCTGTTCCGTGCCAAGGCTGTTGAGATGGAAGGCGGCGCGGTGGCACAGGCCTGCTACATGCACGGCGTCCCCTGCGGTGTACTGCGGTCGATCAGCGATCAGGCAGACGGTCATTCTGATATGGACTATCCTACCTTCACCAGCCTTGCGGCGGCGCATTCTCAGCGCGTGGTGGAGCTGCTCCTGTCGGAGTGACGAAAAGGACGATATTCTCTGGCAAATGCTGATAAATCATTTGTCTTTTTGGACGATTCGCGGTATAATAAGAATGGATCAAGAATATTATTGGAGGCTGCAAGATGTACAAGCTGTTACTGGCAACGGATGATCAGGCGATACGCGACGCCTTTGCCGCTGTGAAGTGGGAAATGCTGGGATATCGCCAGCCGCGTGTTGCAGCATCGGTTGAGGAGGCTGTCAACAGCCTGAATGCGCATCACGCTGATGCCATTGCCATTGGCCTGAGTGCGGAAGAGGATGCAGCGCTGGTAGAATATCTCCTTGAAGCGCGTCCCAATCTGCCGATTATGGCGGTGAGCCGTAACAGCGGCCATGTGGAGAATCATGCGGTGGAATTGCGCAAGCTCCTCAACCGGATTCATGCCGATGTGAGCAATACCACCTTCACAACTGCTGAACAGCTGCAGGTGGCGAGGCATGATTTCTTCCGTGCAATGATGGATCATCGCATTCCGGGACGCAAGGATGTGGAGCGTCTGCTGCGTCTGACCCGCAGCAAGATGGATCCTCATAAGCCCTGCGTTGTGGCGGAGCTTTCCATGCCGGAGGACAGTGATTTCCTTAAGGGGCGCTGGCAGTATGGCCCGGAGCGTCTGGAGCTGGCGCTGCGCAACATCTTCGGCGTTGAGGTGCACGGCCTGCGAATCCTGAGCTGTGTGCTGCCGGGTGAACGCATTGTGCTGCTTGGCTGTCCGATGCTCTGCCGGGAAATTGACGCAGACGCCGAGGGAAATTCCATGACCGGCGTGATTACCACCCATGTGCGCGAGTGCATCGATCATGTGGATGAGTTCCTGGGGCTGGATCTGAAAATTTCATCCATCCGCATCCTGCCTGCGCTGACCGCGATGGCCCGGGATGCTGAATAAAGATTGTTCAAAAATCAAAGGAGGTAACGGATATGGGTCTTTTTGATGCGATTGGCAATCTGGTGAAAAGCCAGCTGATCGACGTGATCGAGTGGTCTGACAACTCCAGCAACACCATGGTTCACAAGTTTGACATGGAGGGCAAGGAGATCATGATGGGCGCGCAGCTGACTGTGCGCGAGAGTCAGGTGGCTGTTTTCGTCAACGAAGGCGAAATTGCTGACGTGTACGGTCCCGGCCGCTATGAACTGTCTACGTCCAACATGCCGATCATGACCAAGCTCCAGTCCTGGAAGTTCGGCTTCAACAGCCCCTTCAAGGCAGAGGTCTACTTTGTCAACACCAAGCAGTTTCTGGATCGTAAGTGGGGCACGTCGAATCCCGTCATGATGCGCGACGCCGAGTTCGGTATGATCCGTATCCGTGCCTTTGGCGTATTTGCCTTCAAGGTGGCAGATGCTGCAACCTTCCTGCGCGAAGTGTTCGGTACCAAGGCCATCACCACTGCTGAGGATGTGGAAGGCCAGATCAAGCGTACGCTGGTCTCCGGTCTGTCCGATGCGATTGCGGAGAGTAAGATTCCTGCGCTGGATCTCGCTGCGAATTATGATGAGCTGTCTAATTACGCCTTCCAGGCCATCAATCCCAAAATTCAGCCGCTGGGCCTGATGCTGACTTCCTTTGTCATCGAGAACATCTCCCTGCCCGAGGAAGTTGAAAAGTCCATGGATAAGCGCACCTCTATGGGCGTGCTGGGTGATCTGAATAAGTATACCCAGTATCAGGCGGCCGAAGCGCTGCGTGAAGCCGCAAACAATCCCGGCGGCACGGCTGGTGCCGGCATGGGAATGGGCGCTGGCGTGGCCATGGGCCAGATGTTTGCGCAGGCGATGAATTTCAATCAGCAGCCACAGCAGCCGGCGGCTCCTGTGGCTCCTGCTGCGCCGGCAGCCCCCGCTGCAGCCAGCTTCTGTCCCGAATGCGGCAATCCTGTGAGCGCCGGAGCGAAGTTCTGCTCCAACTGCGGCGCGAAGCAGCAGGCCGAGGCCGTCTGTGCGGGCTGCGGCAATGCTATTGCGCCCGGAGCGAAGTTCTGCCCCAATTGCGGTCAGAAGCAGTAAAAGCAAGCATCTCCGAATTCTTCCATGCAGGTGTCCCGTATGGCAAATCGGCAGTTCGTCTGAAACAGAGGGTTTTGCACAAACACCTGAACGAAATCCATACAGTGAGCGGTCAAAAGCTTTTCCGGCTTTTGGCCGTTTTTTTTCAAGAAAAGAGCTGGTGCAGGGGTGCTGCATCAGCTCTGATTATGCTTATTGCGGGTTGCTGTAAGAAGCCGGATCGGACATGATGGGGATCTCCTCATGCTCCCGATGGATCACGAAGGGCGCAGCAGGCTGTATCAAAGTATCGGCCATGGAAAGACGGCCGACGGATACCTCGTAGGCTGTTTTGCCAATGATGGTGCCGTCCGCAAGCTGCTTCTGGTATGCCCGGCTTTGGAAACGACCCAGCAGCGTCACCTTGTCGCCCACCTTCAGATGGCTGGCAAAACGGGCTGTGCGGCCCCAGGTGATGCAGGGGATGTAGTCGCTCTTGCCATACGCGCGATTGACGGCCAGCATCAGATCGGCAATCTCGCGGCCAAAGGGTGTGGTGCGGTAGGAGGGCAGCTTGCAAAGCGCGCCGGTCAGCTGCACCTGATTGGGGTTTTCGTCCGTATCCGGATCCAGCAGACGCTGGGCAAATCCGGTGATCAGCAGCCGTCCGGCGCCTTCAACGACCTTGTTGTAACTGCGAAGCTGGCCTTCCAGGCACACGGGCGCGCCGACATCCAGCTTCATGCCCTCCATCAGACGTTCCGACAGCGTGATCGGCAGCAGGTCCTCCGCGCCGGACAAGCGTGGCACGGATAGTGTTGCATAGTAAAACTTCTCGCCAAAGACTTCATGGCCATATGTAGGGGTGTCGGTCAAAATGCCGCTCAGATGCAGGTAGTTCCCGGTTTCTTCCATCGCGATTCACCTTTCTTGGGGGATGGGCAGTGCCCGTGTATGCCCCATTCGTTCTTCGGTCCCGCTTATTGCTGTGCAGCGGGATGCTGTTTGCCCTGCACGTCGATGGTGGTTTCACCTGACAGCAGGATCTCACCGGCGGGGATCATGCTGAATCCCTGTGCCTGATAATACTGCAGGATGGCGGGCAGCGCCTGAACGATGTATTCTGAATCGTTGTGAAACAGAATGATGTCGCCTGGCTGCACATTGGTTGTTGCACGCTTGACCAGATCATCTACGCCTCTGTTCTTCCAGTCCAGAGAGTCGATGCTCCACTGCACTACCTCGTAGCCCTCGTCCCTTGATACGGTGACAACCTTATTGTTATAGTCGCCGTATGGGGGCCTGAACAGCGTTGGACGCTGACCGAGAAGAGCCTCGATCTTATCGGACATGCCATCAAGCTCCTGACGCATCTTGGCTTCCGAAATCTGCGTCATGTACGGGTGTGAGTCGGAATGATTGCCGATTTCATGCCCGCGCTCGTGAATGGCCTGTACCAGCTCCGGATACTTGTCCACCCAGATCCCCACGAGGAAGAACGTGGCCTTGGCATTGTATTCGTCCAGCAGATCGAGAATGGCCATGGTTTTGTCGCCGCCCCAGGAGGCGTCAAAGGTGACAGAGATCACCTTATCCTCCCGTTCTACGGAGTAGATGGGAAGTACCTTCTTGACGGCGAGTACATCCGTGGCTTCAGCCTGCAGCGGGCCGAGATAGAGCGCTGTCAGAACAGCCAGAATGCAGCTCAGTGCGAGCTGTGTCGTTCGTGAACGGCGCTCAAGGGGACGGGAGCGCTTGCGTTTTTCCGGTGTGACCGACCAGTCAAAGGACGGGCGGGGTCGCGGCGTGAGGTTTGTGGATTGGGTCATCGTCTGCCACCATCCTCTCATAATGTATGCGGGCTTTTCCGGAATATGATGGAACGGCCTGCATCCGCCAAAGGCAGTGTCCTTTCGACAGCATGGACAGCCCCGGCGTTTCCTGTGATGGCAGTGTATGCTTGATGACTCGTTAACTTGACGGATGAGAGAAGGTTTTTCTTCCATTTCTGCAGCAGGATTAACAGTTCATTCATAAATAACCTGGTTTTCCTGACTGCAATGATAATATAACAGATTATTATGACAGCAGGGTGAACTAACCGTTAATTTTGCGAGGCGATGGAACGAAATATGGCGGATACAGGCAACGAAATAGCGGCTCTCCCGTTGGCAGAAAAGCCAGGGGAGAGCCGCTTTGCTTGTTGATGGAATCGGCTTAGTACATGCCGCCCATGCCAGCGCCGCCGGCGGGGGCAGCGGGTTCGGGCTGG
>JAFTWV010000086.1 GCA_017465155.1 Clostridia bacterium | reverse complement strand
CTGGCGCGCGGTGCGGAATTCAAAGTTGTGCCTGCCCGGATTGCTCAGGTAGCGGCAGTTTCTGCCGTTGTTGTGGCTCACGCTGAATTCAGCTGCGTTCAGGCGGGTACGGTTGGGCATATCCACGTCCATGGCCATGCCGCTGATCTTGCTGATGGCGGTGGTGGGGTGCTCAAAGGTAGGAAGGCCTACGCTCGTCACGTCCTCAATCAGCAGTTCATTGTCAATCAGCCGGTGGCCGATCACATTTACATATACATTCTTCGGCATCGTTGTTCACCTCCCCTTAAGCAGTCAGCATCTGGTCGATGTAGATATCAAAGCCGTCCTTCACCTGCGCCGCATATGCGGTCAGGCTCTTGGCAATCGGCGTGGTGGTCACCCGGAAAGCAAAGCGGTAATTGCCCTCCATAATGTCGCTGCGCTCAAGGGATTTGGCGTCCAGCATGCATTCGCCGTAAATCAGCGCCTTGGCCCCGATCAGCGCGTCAAGGCGCGCCTGCTCATCGGCCACAATGGCTTTCAGGTCATTGATGGTCTTGATCTTGTCCACATCCTTTGCGCGGCGGTGCTGAAAGCTGTTAATCACATAGTACAGCATCATCATGTTCGTCTCGCTCACATCGCTGCGGTACTCGCTGTCCGGGGTGTAGGTATAGCTTGCGCTGTGCGCGCCCCAGATGGCCCATCTGCCGCCGGTGTAGCATGCGGAAGCAATGCCGTAGCGGTTCAGCTTCTCGTTAATCAGCTCGTCATCGTAAACGCGCACTGCGCTTTCTTCACCCAGATACAGGTTCTGGATGATCGGGCAGTCGGTGTTGCTGGGCGTGGTGTAGGGAATGCCGTCCTGCTCCACCATCAGCGCCTGCAGGTTGCCGGATGCTAAGGTGGAAAGGTGGTAGATGCGCCCATCAGTACCCTTTGCCAGCGGGAAGTAGGTGGTCTCGTTCTCCTTGTTGTATCCATGAGCCTCCTTCCAGGTGGCGGCATTCAAAAGGGTTACGGGAGTACCCTCATGCATGATCGGAATATCCGTGCGCATGTAAACGTGCCAGTGCTTGTTTACCTGCTGGCTCACCTCATACATCTTCTCGTGGAACTCCGGATCGCTGCTGAACCCCGGTGCCACCAGATGCGCGGGAATGTAGCCGGTCAGCTGGTAAACGTTCTTGATGGCGTAAAGGCCGCTGTTCAGGCCGGCGCCGTCGCTCGCGCCGATGGCGTCTTCCTTGGTAACAAGGCTGGCGTCGATCTTATCCCAGCTGATGCTCAGTTCCTCCGTGCCCAGAGCGCCAATCACCAGTTCCGAAATGGTGATGATTTTCTTGTCGCAATCATAGCTGGCAGCATAATCCTTGCCCTTTTCCTTGCCTTCAATGGCAATGCTGTCAAGGATCGCATCCTCCGCAGCCAATATGCGTACTTGGCCGTTTGCCGCTTTCGCAGTAAGGCTTCCGCCTTCTGCGGCCTTATGCTTCTTGGGGTCCAGTACGTTGATCATCACCAGCGGTCCCACGCCGCCCAGCTGCAGGTGCACATGTATCGCTTCGCAAAGGCTGTATTTGGCCCAGTCGTCGCTGTAACCCAGCTTGCGGCGTGCCTCCGCAATGTT
>JAFTWV010000085.1 GCA_017465155.1 Clostridia bacterium | reverse complement strand
CATTCCGGTTACCCGGAACGCCTCCTTCGTCGGTTGCCTGGTTACTCGGTTCTCAGCGTGCTGCACAGGTACTCCTCCAGTTCGTCGGTGGTCATGGTTTGTGCCTGGGGAAAGACCTTTTCGAGGATCGCTCCGGTTTGGATCAGTCGGCGGGTTCGTGACTTCCGTTCCTTGTCCCGGTTGCGCATCTGGGCTTCTTCCAGTCGATGCCGTGCCTGGATCAGTTTCTTTTCGTGTTCAGTCATGTTCGTTTTCCTTTCTGGTATCAAAAGAGCAGCCATCCGGTACCGTGGTGATACCAGATGGCCGCAGGGTTGGTATTGCGTTGTTGGTCGGTGATGGAGTTGGTACCAGGTGTGCCTCTAAATGGTATTGCAGCAATACCAATCAGGAGCAGTGCTGGTATCAGAAGCTGTCAGCGAAGTCCAGCGCCATAGACAGATCGTCGTCTGCCGGTATCGGTTCTGTCTGTATGGGCGCGGAAGATTGCGCTGCTGCCATGGGCGCAAACCGCAGTGCGTTGCAGATCGTACTCTCAATCCGTTGCAGGAAAGCATCTTCCTTCTCACGGGTTTCCAAATACGGGTCTGCTGCCAGCTGCTCCTGCCGTCCAAAATAGTCGTTGACCGCTGCAACAATCGCCTTGCTGTAGGAACGGTGCTGCTTCTTGTCCATCCGCTGCAGATGCGACCACGCCAGACGGTCTTCTTCATCGGTCATGTCCAGCCGCAGCGTCGTGGTGAAGATACGCTTCATCACAGCTCACCGGCCTTCCGCAGACGCTCCGTTGCCAGCAGCTCGTAGCCCTTGGCGGTGGCACAGATGTCGTGGTTGAAGCTCACGCGCGCCGGGTCGTATTTGCCGAACTGCTTCACCATGCAGCTGCCGCCGCCCATGACGTACAGCTTCACCAGATCGGGATTGTATTCATGCTCGCGCAGCTTGCGGAAGATCCCGCCGATGTACTCTTCAGCGGTTTGCCGGATGACAGCCATGTACTTCTCGCCGACCTCAGCCTTGCCGGTGCGCAGGATGCGCTCGATCATGGCCTCGTCGATGGTTACGCCGCAGGTGCGCATCAGGTTCTCGCGGACGGCCAGCACACACTGGTGAACGGCGTATTTCTCCGTGAAGCATCGCTGCGGGATGGGCTTGCGGTCGTTGATGTACATCACATTCATGGTGCCGTTGCCGATGTCGCAGAGCATATTGATGCCGGAGAAGTCCCGCAGCTGGGCAGCCACAGCGGAGAAGCCCTGGGGGAATACCTCACAGCCGGCGAACTCCACATGATATGCTGCCTCGCGGAAGGTGAAGTCAGCGGTTTCATGCTGCATGAGGTATGCCCGGAAGCTCTCCTTCTGCGCGGACACCCAGGTCAGCGGCAGACCGACCGCCAGTACCACACGGGCCGAGGACAGGTTGCGGATGTGCAGCTCGCGGGCGATAGCGGCCAGCGTCAGAAAATAGTAATCCTGATCCAGCATTTTGTCGGCGGTAAACTCCTTGTGGCCCTGACCGACCACATAGGACTTGCCGTCATAGGTCAGGATGTCGCTGCTGAACACAGGTTCATTTCCGTCAATGGGCATGATGCCGGTTCGGAAGCAGCAGTGGGCGGTTTTCATGTTGCCATAGCCATGGTCGATGCCGATGACAACGGGCTTGTTTTTCATGTTCATCATAATCATTTTTCCTTTCTGAATGAGGTGTGCCAAGTTGGCACGAAGTTGGAAACCTTGATTTTACTGGGTTTGCAGACTTCGCGCCAAGTTGGGCTTGTTGACAAAAGCCGTCTATTTTGCTGTAACACCAGCCACCGAAATGAAAAACAGACGCCGACTGGCGTCATCCAATACACTTAATCATCCTTTTGAGGTTCATAGCGGCAGCGGAAAGAAGGCAGTG
>JAFTWV010000084.1 GCA_017465155.1 Clostridia bacterium | reverse complement strand
CTGATCGTCAAAACCATCAACGCCCAGAAGATGGCCCAGACCACGCAGGAGATGTACATGGGCATCAGCGCGGCGCTGATCGCTGTGATCTTCCTCATTACGCTACTGATCGTGCTGTTCATTCTCTACATCGTCATCCGGTCGCTGCTGGTGCGGCGCAAACAGGAGCTGGGCATCATGAAGGCCATGGGCTACACCAGCGGTCAGCTGATGCTGCAGACCGCCGGCAGCTTCCTGCCGGTCACCATCGTCGCGGTGCTGCTGTCGTCCGCGCTGGGCATGGTCTATATGCCCTTCATCAATCAGATCATCTTCTCGTCCGTGGGGGCGGTCAGGAACAATCTGGAGGTTTCCTTTGCCTTCCTGATGATTTTCGCCGCGGTGCTGATCGCCCTGAATTTCATCATCAGCATCTGTTTGACGCTGCCCATCCGCAAGATTTCCGCCTATGCGCTGATTAAGGAATAAATGGAGGAACAAATCATGGATTTCGGAGATAGACTCAAGCAAATCAGAACTTCCCAGGGACTTTCCCAGGAGCAGCTGGCCGAGAAGATCGGCGTATCCCGTCAGGCCATCACCAAATGGGAAACCAACCTTTCCCGCAGTTAAAGATACGGCCTGACAACTCACGCTTACACAGCTTGTTCACAACATACCGAAAGGGAACAAGCATATGAAACAGATCGCCTGCGAATTTAACATGGACAGCGGCTGCGTGGAGCTGCGATTTGATGATGGAACTGAGCTGGATATTGACTGCACAGCGATCGAACATGAATATGGACATACAGTACAGCAAAGAGCAGAACTGGACTGGCTGGTCTATCATGCTCCGACTGAATACGCGCGACTTATTCTTTCAAAAGAGATTGCTGCCTACTTGTCCAACACCAATATGCATGGCAAAATCGATAGCTGATCCCTCTTGAATAGCTCAATCAATGAACCCCACGGTCCAGCACATGCGCCAGGCCGTGGGGTTGTTTTATTGGTCTTTTCCGAATACTTCCCACTCAATCAAAGACGGGAACGCTGATGGATCATCACTCTTCTGCATACGCTCCAGGCGCATCCAGCGCACAGCATGCTGACCAAGAGGGATATACTGCCTGTCACCGGTTTTCTCAAGGTTGTAGGCAACCTCGCTGCCGTCGCTCATCACCACATGGCCGGACACCCAATAGGCGTCGTGGGGGAAATCTGCCCGTAGCGTCAGCGTCATTTCGTCCACCAGTACATCGCGGCCAAAATCCAGCAGACACCAGGCGTCCTCACGGGCACCCACGCCCCAACTCTGATAGGGCCACTCGCCGTGGCTGATGCAGTGTCGGCAGCCATCGATCACATTACGCGCTGCAAAGACGGATTCTCCCCGGGTTTCCACATTAGCTGTACAATGGGGGAAGAAGTCCGTATTGCCCCGCAGATCGGCGGGATTGCAGGCCAGATTGCGCCGCTGTGCACATTCTTCCGACGACATTTTACGGGCGGAGATGATGTGCCTATGCTGCTCAAAGGCCCCAGGACAATACGCCAGCCGGTGCTCTCCAAAAGGAATATTCCAGTTCATCTCTCCATTGGGAAGATAAACCTCGCCCGCAGGCAGTGCTGCATCCATCTGTACCATCAGATGATGGCAGTCATCACAGCGAAGCACAAGCACATCGCCCTCCTCATATACGCGATCCACGCAGAGCAGTGCTTCCTGCTCATGGGTACATGCAGCCAGTACTTCCCCGACTGCATTTCTGCATTCGATCCAGATCATTCTCGACACTCCTGTTCCATATGGTACAGCGCCAGCTTGGCATAGAAATCTTCCATCATCATGCGGACATCCAGCGTGTGATAAACACGAATATCCCGATTCCCCTGTTCGTGGAGATACCGCCAGTCCGGAGCGACGCGGGGTGCAGGCTGCATCGTGTAATTTCTGCGTCCTCTGTCCTCCAGCAAGAGTCCCACTGTCGGCTGATCACCCAGGCACCAGCTTTCGCCGTGAGGAAAATTGAGTGAATCAGCCAGACGGTCATTCAGCTCCGCCATTTGCCGGAAGAGGTACGCCCCAACCTCGCCCTGTGTCGCCACGCGGTAACGAAGCTCCGACAGAGTGATATTCATTTGCTTGTAGGTATTGCGCGGCACCTGCCACAGCGGCATGGCGGAGGACAGGAGGACATTGGCAGCATGCACGTCCTGCGCGAGATTGAATTCCCACTCCCCGTCAGGGTACGAGCCGCCGCCGATCCAGATAGCTGTTAAGCGAGCGGCAATAGCAGGCTCCATCAGCAGTGCAGCGGCAAGATCTGTCGCCGTACCCAGAAGCGCTACATATAGCGGACGAGTATCGTCCTTCATGGCTTCCTCAACAATCAACCTCGCGCCGTCGGAGTACACAGGGGTACTTTCATCCGGCAAAGGACGATCAGAGCCCAGGACAACAGGGCAGCGATCTTCCATGTGCATCAGCGAAAGCACCTTCTGCACCTCTTCCATACTGGCGTGGACAGTCGTACCCGGACGACCATAGCGCCGCCACTCAGTTTCAAAATGTGCCGCGATGATGCCCCGGATGTCCAGCATGGGCGTGAGCAGATGATGCACCAAGGCATACTGATCATCCGCTTCATTTTTGCAGTCCGTATCGATGATGATGCGGACGCGTTTTGTTTCAGGCACACGGAACGCTTCAGACAGCATGCTTTTCCTCCTCCGGGTTAGCCCGGTGTGTTTGTCATGCAGAAATAGTCAAAATCAGCAGATAGACAGCTGCCGGTTAGATCCTGACAGCACAGTCCAATCATCGTGCCGGTGAACCAACCCTCATTGCAAGCCTCGTCCGACAGGAAAGATGCATCAATCTGCTCCGGCAGCTCGTGCCATTCATCCTCAATGCCCCAGGCAAAGGTCACATAGCCGTCCACCATGGTCATGCGTAGGCGGATAGGTTGACCTTCCGGTACAGGTATATACCCAAAGGGCGACTCATACTTCTTGTTCTCCGCTTTGAGCAAGGTGACAACCTTGCCCAGCTCCTCATCGCGGGTGATATGCAGGTAGAGGTAGTTGTCGTAGTCATAATAGAGGATCAATCCCGCCAGCTGCTTGAAATAGGTAGGCTCAAAGTCCACGCAGGTCTCCATGACACAGCTATGCTCGGTGACTCGCTGGGCGATGAAGCTCTGCTCAAACCGGGAGCCCAAGCCGTTGCCGCCATACAACCGCAGATGACCGGGACGGGCCCTCAGGGACAGGGATTGCTCTGTTAGCGGCGTGCGCAGGGTCTGCCAGCGGATGTCCAGTTCTGGCGTGTCGAAATCATCCTGTTCGGGGAGGTCGGGCCAGGGGCAGATGGGGAGGTCGGGCGCAGGGGGATTCATATCCGGCAGGTTGGTGCCATTGGCTAGCTGCAGCCAGCCATCCGCCGTCCATTCCACCCTTTGCAAGGCAGTTTCCCGGCCAAGCAGATAACGGCGGCAGTTGGCGAAGCGCGCCGCATCCGGTGGATTGCGCCGATCCAGCGGGCGGCCGCACAGATGCACAATGTACCACTCGCCGTTTTGCGTTTCCACCAGATCCGCATGACCAGCCTTCTGGATGGGGAAATCCGGCACATGGCGTGTGGTCAGGATGGAATAAGCCTCGTGGGGCTGGGTGCGGTTGCCGAAGTCCGGCCTGTACATCTCATACGGGCCGAAAATATGGCGTGAGCGTAGCATAGTCTGGCCGTGGCCTTCGCCGGTGCCGGTGTCGGCACAGAAAAGGTAGTACCAGCCATTTCGCTTGAAAATGTGCGGGCCTTCGAGGAAGATGTCCGTCGCCTGGTAGACCTCGTGGAAATCGCCGGTCATGCAGTGGTTTTCATGGTCGTACTCCTGCACAATGAGGCGTCCGGCGTACTTCTTGGGCACACGGTGATCCGTCACCATGCAGACCATGTACTTGCGCCCGTCGTCATCGTGGAAGAGGGAGGGATCGAAACCGAAGCCGGGCAGCTCCGTCGGCTCGGACCAGGGCCCCATGATGTCCGGTGCGGTGACGATATAATTGTGGGTGTCATACATGTTGCAGTAGAAGGCCGTGACCACGGTGTAGACCAGGTAATATGTACCCTTGTCATAAGTCAAGCAGGGCGCCCAAATGCCCTGAGACGCGCCCACACCCCGCAGGTCAAGCTGACAGACACGATTTAGCGGACGGGTCAGGAGATGCCAGTTCTGCAAATCGCGGGAATGATAGATTTGTACGCCGGGAAACCACTCGAAAGTGGATGTGGCAATGTAATAGTCTTCTCCAACGCGGATGATGGAGGGATCTGGATTGAAGCCACGCAGAATCGGGTTGGTGATCATATTTAGTCCTCCTGATGAATGAATACCGCGCTATGGGCGGGCAGGACGCCGCCGGATGCGGGCTGCTGGCTGTGCCATTGACCGGCAGCATCCAGTTTCACCGGCGTGGAGCGGTGATTGATGACGATCAGGCCATGCTCAAAGGTTGCACATTCCACATCCTTCATGGCAATAGGGGTATCAGGCGTTGCATGTGCCAGCAGGATATCCCGTAGGGAATTGCGCTCCATATGAGTGAGCGGATACAGAGCGTTGTTGCGCTGGCTTGGCGGAACATGGGGCGCAGTACGGGCTGCAAACTGGTATCCGGGCATAAAGCCGAAGCTGTATACGCAGCCCTTGCCGAAGGTGTTGCGGCTGATGCAGTTCGTTCCGTCTTCCCGCCAGGCAGCGATCGTCTCGCCGGAATAGCTGACATAGGGCGCGCCCAGCAGCAATCCGCCCTCGTCCCGGTAGGTGTAGCATCTGCTGTCGGTGCAAGCAGCAGTCAGACTGAATGCCTGCTCCGCAATCTCGGCATACTGGCCGTGGATGACCACGCCGCCCTGTTCCACAAAGGTACGTAAGGCAGATTCCATCGCGGTGTCCCGCTGGGCATGGTAGCAGTCGTCCGCCGGGATGAGCAGCACGTCATAACCCTGCAACCCCGCAAGGACGTCCGGCTTTTCCACCATATCCGGTGCGAAGCCCAGATCGCAGCAGGCATGGTACCATCCGAGGGTGTCGTTGCGTCGGGCGTCTGCGCCATCTACCTTGAGGGGCTCCAGTAGCGCCATGGCTGTGGGGAACAGGATGGCTACCCGGCTCTGACGGCGCTTACCCAGCATGGAGATGACATGCTTCGCCCAGGTGTTGCCCCGGGTCAGGGAATCGGTGAATCCCTCGTCCATCTGGTGCAGGAGGCCACCGTCGTCCATGCCACACATGCCATAGGCTGATATGCCGGTAGCACCGCTGGCAACGATGCTTCCCACGACCTCCTCCGGGGTGACGAAGCGGTACACATCATTGTACAGGAAGCGCCCCCAGTACACGCCGCCGATGAAGGATCGGCCTTGATTCATGCTGCGGATGTGGGCATGCTGGCAGGATACCACATAGGCGTCCGGGTCGCCATCGATGGTGACAGGAACAGTGTAATAATGGGCCATGTCCACATGGGGCGCGAGGGCTCGCATGTCGATGCCGCGCATAGCGGTGTCCCACAATTCACACAGGCCAATGTCCGACTTACGGGAGGTGTCGATGCACAACATGTGGCTCCACTGAGTCAGATTGGGCATGAGGTACAGCGCGGGATCAATGCCGTGCAGGCGCGCCTTCATGTCCGCGAAATACAGCGTCAGCTCGTCCGCCAGCCAGCGCATGTTATCCGCCCACATGGTGAAATCAGGCGTGTTTTGCCGCAGGTCATTCAGCGTGTAGCAGCTTCCCTCGCCATGCTTGACAGTAAACCAGTAATCAGCAGGTTGAAGCGCTTCAAAAAAAGTAAAACTCGTTTGATATGCTGCATTGAAGGCGGAAATATCACCATAGCGGTTCATCAGCCAGGCACGGTAGCGGTTTTTTCCCTCTTCATCGAAGCTGGGGGCCACAATGGGATCCCACATGCTGCACATGGGCAGGCGCTTTTCGCTCTCCGGATCAATCTGTGCGTGACCTTCCTGGTACAGCCGCATCAAGCCTTCCACATGCTCCTGCTGGGAGTCTCGTGCCTTCTTCGACCAGTACTTGTACCAGCGGCCGTCCGTTCCATCCGGCAGCGTGACTGATTCTCCGTGGATGGGCGGACTGAAGCGGATGTTGGGATACAGGTTGTCGCCGTTGAGGTACAGGGACAGGAACATGTGCGCCAGGCCTTCGCGGGAGGCTACCCTGATGACATACGACCTGCCTGATTTGCTGCTTGGACCCGACTGGCCTAACCAGCGCACCCGCTGGGTCTCCCTGACGGAGGATTGTCTCTATGGGCATGCCCCTGCCCGCTGCAGCATCCGCAGCGAATGCGTCTCTTCCGAACAGGTGCCTGGCGGCTTACATGAAACCATCCGCGTTCATTATGGCCCGAAAACAGAACTCTCTTTTCTGACACAGGTGTATTCCCCCGCCGCGGCGGGCAGGCATCCCGCCATCACCTGGAACCAGTTTTCCGCCGGGGCTTACGACAGCTGTCCCTATGAGGAGGCCCTGCAGCGCGGCTACATCATCGCCTGGTTTGACCGCGAGCAGGTTGCCGAGGACGAAAAGCCTGGGACGCGTGCTGTCTATGATGCATACCCGGGCTATGACTGGGGTGCCATCCGCGTGTGGGCGTGGGCCCAATCCCTCCTGGCCGATTATCTCCTGACCCGCAGCGATGTGGATTCGGAAAAGCTCTGCTGCACTGGTTTCTCCCGGGGCGGAAAGACCGCTCTGTGCGCCGGTATCTTTGATGAACGATTCACCATCTGCGCGCCCATCTGCTCCGGTGCGGGCGGCGGTGGATGCTTCCGCTATCTGGGCACGGAGGTTGGCTTCATCCAGGATGTGAAGCAGGTGGAATCTCTGGGGCGCATCGGCTCGGTGTTCCCCAACTGGTGGACGCAGAATTTCGCCCGCTGGTTCCCTCAACCTGATCCTACGCAAATGGGCCTGGAGCAGGATTTTCCCTTCGACTCCCACACCCTCAAGGCACTCATTGCGCCGCGGAATCTTTTCACCTCCGACGGCATGCAGGACAACTGGTCCAATCCCCGTGGAACGGCCCTGACCTGGCGAGCTGCCCAACCCGCCTTTGACCTCCTCGGCGGACGGAACACGGCCCGTTTCCGTCCCGGCAGACACGACTTCTCCGTGGAAGACTGGCTCGCCCTTCTGGATTATTGCGATGAGGTCTGGTTCGGTAAAGATGCCGGGCGCAGCTGGGATACTTGCCCGTTTTGACCCCACCACAAAGCCCTCCTGCATGACAGGAGGGCCGTTTCGTTCATTCAGGCAGTTGTCCGAATGTATTCTGCTTGCCAAGGGAGAAAGCCAGGACAGCACCATTCCTACGCAGATAGCTACCGCCGAGCATGTAGTAATCCCTGCCATGCAGCGCCAGCAGATAGGCGTCGGTATCCCAGCCCAGCAATACGGCATTGCTGTTGATGTGCATGGCGCGCCCGTCCGCCTTGATATTCAGGGCGATGGTCGTATCGCCCACGCGGATCACCAGCGTGTCGTTATCTTCGGTGCAGCAGGCTTCCGCGCTTCCAATGACCGTAACGATCTTCTGGACGCAGGCGGGACGGTTGGCCACCAGCCCGTTGGGATCGCCCTGGGGCAGCTGGATGATGGTGCGTTCCGGCAGGGGCGCAATCAGGGCGAGGTATTCCTGTACGTTATCAGGTGCATGGTCGCACAATCCGCTGCGGCGCTCAAAGCGGGCTTCCGGCGGATACACGGCCTGAATACGGAAGGATTCACCCTCGCAGTCGATCTCTGCCGTCTTGCCATAGATGGCTGCGCTGCCCTCATGGTGGAACAGTGCCGCAGCCTCGCCGGGTTCATAGGATGCCAGGTCGTCGATGATAACCAGCGTGTCCTCCAGCATGAGGAAGGTACGGAAATGCCGCCGCAGCCATCTTGCCATAGGGCCGCTGGCGTCCGCCTGTATGCAGCGTAGCCAGCCATCGTCGCAGCAAAGCACCTGGCCGGGATGTCTCACGCCGTAATAGTGGTCGCCGATTTCCTGCCCATGACCATCGATCAGCACGACATTGTGAGCCTCACTCTGACAGTAGTAGAGAGGGTACTCGTCTCTTGCATAGGAGCATGAGCCGCTGTCCAGCAACATCTGTCTGCCCTTGTCAAAGAGAATGAAGGAGCCTGCGTCGGCATGTGCATGGTTCCATGTATCGCCGCACTTGATGCACAGCAGGCGGCTGTTTGTCTCCCAGGAATCACGCAGCATCGCCATGCCAACCTCCGGGTAATAAGCGACGGTCTCCGTCATCGGCTGACCGGGCTTTTCACCGGCAAGCGTGCCCCAAAGTTCATCGATCCCCTTCTTGCGGGACAAATACCACCGCACCTCGGGCAGGTCATAGCCGCAAAGCGTTGCCAGGCGGAAGGTCTTGACGAAGGTTTCATGCAGATTACAGTCGCCGATGGGCGCAACCAGCACATCGTCCTTTGTGGGATAGGCGGAGTGAAGGATATACCGCAGCGCACCGGGGATCAGCCCGTCATAGGCAAAAGGTGCACCGGAGAAGGCCCTGTCCCGTGCGAGTCGGTAGGTGAACAGCTCGCTCAGGGCATAGGAGATATAGCCAGCCCCTTCGTACATTGCGCCGCCTGCGTCGTAATTCGGCCCCTTGTTCTGCAGCGGGAAGCCTTTGTAGTCAAAATGGGCCTGAAGGCCTTCATCCACCCGGCGGATGATTTCCTCTGCGTGGGGCAGCTCTTCCCGGAATGCAACAGCCGCCAGACCCGCTGCCGAGATGCACACCGACCACCAGTTATGCCCCATGGAGTCCAGCGCGTGGACGCGGGTCTCCGGGTACAGCCAGTCCTGCATCGTGGGCTGGATGCCCAGTACGTAGCAGCGACTTGCCAGATCCCTCCGCTCCTCTTGGGTCAGCCGGTCGCGGATGCAGTCAAAACCAACCGCCATGCCATACAGGAAACGGGCCGTGTTCAATTCACTGTGCCATGGCGGCGTTTTACGCAAGCATTCGCTGCCAATCCATTTGTCATAGGCGGCATACTGAAGCAGCGCTTCCTTGAGCTTGTCTGCGCATTCAGCGTCGCCATCCAGCACATAACGCATGCCCAGCACATTGGCAAAGCGGATCAGCTGATCGCCGGGAACATTGTAGTGACCATGTTGGGTATTCTCCGCGTCGGCATAGCTTTCGGGGTAGAGTGCCTCCGCCAGCGCCGTCTTGGATTCCTGCAGGAGCGTATCATACAGAGGACGCAGCTGTTCCGGATTGCCAAAGAACAAATATGACATCGCAATCCCTCCTTTGTCAAAAATTATAGCGTTGGCATCGCCCGATGCACAATGACAAAATGTAACGATCGGCTCATTTTGTTGCATATTGCAGCATCGTAAAGCAAGGCGTGATGATATAATGGAAACAGCCCATCCGAAAGGAGCGTCATTTTCATGGAAAAAATTTGTCCGGGCGTATACCGCCTTCGATTCGGCACGCCGGAGGAGATGACCTTCACGACCTTCCGGGAATATCCTGCGCAAAGCGTAGGCGGAGACAATCCGCCGCCCTTCATCGAGGAAGACGTGTGCTTTGATACATCTATCCGTGGCTGCGCCCTGACGCTGCCCCAGCGGGGCGAAGTGTACGGCTTTGGCCTACAGCTGCGCACCTTCCGCCACACGCTTGGCAAACGCACCATGCGCTGCAATGCCGACGCACTGGCCAGCAACGGCGAATCCCACGCGCCGGTGCCCTTCTTCGTCACCACCGAAGGCTATGGCGTGCTGATCGACAGCGCCCGTGACGTATCCTTCTACTGCGGGCAAGCCCGGCCCAAGGGTGCATCCCGCAGCCATGCCAACGCTGAATCCTCCTGGGCCCCCGAGGCCACCGATGAGGCCTATCGCAGCGAGCTCGGCTCCGGCGAAGGCCGCATGCGGGTGGAGATCCCCGTGGCCAAGGGCGCGGAAGTGTACCTTTTCGCAGGCGACAGCATGCTGGATGCAGTGCAGAAGTACAACATGTTCTGCGGCGGCGGATGCAAGCTGCCCGACTGGGGCCTGGGCGTGTGGTACCGGATGTACGGTGCATCCAGCGCGGTGGATTGGGTACGCTTTGCCAAGCGTTTCCGGGAGGACGGTTTGCCCGTGACTGTCCTGGGACTGGAACCCGGCTGGCACACCCATGCCTACTCCTGCTCCTATGTTTTTGACGATAAGCGCCTGGGCGATCATGAGGAAGCCTTCCGCCAGCTGCGGGAGATGGGCTACCACATCAACCTGTGGGAGCACTGTTATACCCACCCCTCCTCACCCATTTATGAGGAGCTCATGCCTTATGCTGGTGACCATGAGGTCTGGGGCGGTTTAGTACCGGACTTCACCCTGCCCGAAGCGCGGGAAATCTATCTGCGGCAGCATGCAGCGCTGGGCGCGGACTGCTTCAAGCTGGACGAATGTGACGGCGCTGACCTGACCGGCGGCTGGAGCTACCCCGACGGCGCAGCCTTCCCTTCCGGACTGGACGGTGAGCAGATGCACCACTTGCTGGGATTGCTCTATCAGCAGACCATCAACCAGGGTTACCCCGACAGCTGTCACAGCGTGCGTGCCTCCGGCGCGATGGCCTCGCCCTATCCCTTCATCCTGTATTCCGATCTGTATGACCACAAGGATTTCATCCGCGGTGTAGTGAACGCGGGCTTCTCCGGCCTGCTTTGGGCGCCGGAAATCCGCCATGCGAAGAATTTGAAGGACTTCGTCCGCCGTTTACAGACGGCACTGTTCAGCCCGCAGATGCTCATCAACGCCTGGTATCTGAAGAATCCGCCGTGGGATCAGCTGATTCGCGAAAAGAACAACGCGGACGAGCACATGCCTGAGGCCGCCGAAGCCCTACGGATGGTGAAGGCGCTGTTTGACAAGCGCGCCGAGCTGGTGTCCTACTTGGAACGCATGTACCAGCAGTACCACGACACGGGCAAGCCCGTGTTCCGTGCGCTGATTCTGGATTATCCCCAGGATGAAGCCTGCCAGCTGATCGACGACGAGTACCTTATGGGTGACGATTACCTCTTCGCACCGCTGACCGAGGAGAGCGACACCCGCCAGGTTTATCTGCCCGAGGGCACCTGGCAGCGAGACGGCCAGACCTACCTTGGCGGCTGGCATGAATTTACTTGCGCACTGGACGAATACCTGCTCTTTGAGCGGGTCAAGTGAGATAACAAGATGGACACCATGTTTGGGTGATGCCCATCCCCGCGGGCGTGAAGACGGACGATCATTTTGCCGTGCAGGTTCGTCCTGCAGAGACAGAGGCCTGGATGGACGTACCCCTGTATGCCGTCAAGGTAGATATGCACGATGTTCGACAGGCAGCAGCCGCGATCTTTGATTTCACCGGTAGCGTAGAGGTACGTATCATCCCCAAGGTGTTGTGGATATACAGCGCAGTGGTACGGCCTGTGTCAAAAGGAATCCACGCGGACAGCACCGGCCGCGAGCTGGCTTCACCCTTGACCATCCTGCCGACTTGATGATTGAAATCAACGGGGAACGCTTCCACTGCCTGCACCTTTTTGCAGGGGCCATGCAGGAGGAGCCTGCGGACAATGTGCTGTACTTGGACGCTTCTCGTCCGGGCCCTCACACTACGGAAACCCGTCGTCTGTTACCCCGCCTGGCTGCCATGTCTGCCAATCCCACACTGGTCTTCGGACCAGGACTGCACGTTATTGACGAGTATCTGTTCCCTGTGCCCTCAGGCCTGCGGATTTATCTTGCTCCTGGTGCGGCGGTCATGGGTGGGTTCGTCATCAGCGAGGCAGAGGATGTGCATATTTCAGGCCACGGCGTCATATTGCAGGAAAGCTTCCACCGGTACAGCAGCATCAATGGTGTGCGCGTCAGCCACAGCAAACACATTACCATCGAAGGTCTGACCTTTATTAATCCGCCGCACTATACGGTGTATCTGGGCGGCTCGGAGGATGTAACGGTCCGCAGTATACGCAGCTTCTCCTGCGAGGGCTGGAGCGACGGCATTGACATGATGAGCTGCCGCGATGTGCATGTGGACGGCTGCTTCCTCCGTACATCAGACGATTGCATCGCCATCTACGGCCGGCGCTGGGAATACAACGGCGATATGCGTGACATCCTTGTCGAAAACTGTACCCTTTGGGCAGATGTGGCTCATCCCAGTATCATCGGCACCCACGGTGATTATGAGCATGACGGCAACATGATAGAGCGGTCACCTTCCGCAATATCGACATTTTGGAGCATCATGAGTATCAGCCGGGATATCTGGGATGCCTCGCCATTAATCCCGGCGATAAAAATACGGTGCGCAACGTACTGTATGAGGACATCCGCGTGGAGCACATTGAGCATGGTAAGTTGATCGACGTGCAAGTCAAGTGTAATCCGGACTATAATCCTGCACCTGGCACGCTGATTGAGAATATTGTTTTCCGCAATATCCGCTGCGATTGTGTGCCTCCTGTTTCGTCAATGGTGGCAGGATACGATGCCGAGCATGTGGTGCGCAATGTTCAACTGGATCAAGTGATTGTCATAGGCAAACCAATTCATCTGGAAATTGGCGAGTATACTCCAGGTGCTTCCGTCCCCAATACCCGATGGAGCTGTTTTCCTCCGGTAGCGTCAGCAGGGGAAAATAGTAGTCGCCAACCAGAACGTAATTCAAGCCGTTTTCTGTGATCATTGGCTTCAGGCTGCAAGTGGCCGTTTCTGAATTCTGTGTCATAGCGTCTGCTCCTTTCGGTGTTTGTGTATCGCCGGCACTATCATCGTATGTTCGTTGTACACGGCACGGTCGTTGGCGGCATAGAACAGCGCGATCCACAGCATGCGCTCGCGAAGGGTTAAGCTGTAATCGCGGGCATATCGCATGATGGCGATAAACTCGCTCACGAAATTGACTTTGCTCATAGGCGACTCCTTTCTTTCTCGTTAAGGGTAGCAAAAAGCTCCCACAGGTTCTGTGAGAGCAGGGGAGAATGATGATATGAAGTTGGCGGGATGGACAAAAAGTAAAGGCATCTTCCATTGCTGAAAGATACCTTCACGATGCGGTACATTGGATTCTGTCTCAATTGGTGTAAAAGTGGTGTAAATTCACCGGAATGAGAGCTTCGGAAGCCTTGAACCGCTTGATTTTTAAGGGTTTCACTTCTCGATGGGCTTCATGGTGGGGAAGAGCAGCACGTCGCGGATGGTGGCGCTATCGGTCATCAGCATGACCATGCGGTCCAGGCCGAAGCCCAGGCCGCCCGTGGGAGGCATACCGTACTCGAGGGCGTTGACGAAGTCCTCGTCGACTTCGGCGTTGATGCCCTGCGCCTTGCGGGCAGCGACCTGCTCCTCGAAGCGGCGGCGCTGGTCGATGGGGTCGTTCAGCTCGGAGAAGGCGTTGCCCATTTCGTGTCCGTTGATGAAGAACTCAAAGCGCTCGGTGAGATCCTTGTTCTCGGGCTTGCGCTTGGCCAGGGGAGAGATGTCCACCGGATAGTCGATGACGAAAGTGGGCTGGATCAGGTTCGCCTCGACGTACTCGTCGAAGAGCGCAGCCAGACAGTCGCCGCGCTTGGCAGTCTTTTCCACGTAAATTTCGCGGGCGTCGCAGCAGGCGCGGGCTTCTTCGTCGCTCTTCCACTCAGTCCAGTCAACGCCGCAGGCTTCCTTGACGGCGTCGGCCATGGTGATGCGCTTCCAGGGGGCCTTCAGATGGATAATCTGGCCCTGGTAGGGCACGTCGGTCGTACCCAGCACCTTCATGGCGACGAACTCG
>JAFTWV010000083.1 GCA_017465155.1 Clostridia bacterium | reverse complement strand
GCTTTGTTGTCAGGTCAGCCACGGAGGTTTCCAGCGTGGTCTTCTGCTCCGTCAGCGTCGCGATGGTCGCATCTGCCGTTGCCTTCGCTTCCGCAGCCGCTGTCAGATCAGCATTGGCGGTGGTCAGCTTTGTTGTCAGGTCAGCCACGGAGGTTTCCAGCGTGGTCTTCTGCTCCGTCAGCGTCGCGATGGTTGCATCTGCCGTGGCCTTCGCTTCCGCAGCCGCAGTCAGATCAGCATTGGCAGTGGTCAGCTTTGTCGTCAGGTCAGCCACAGTCTGCTGCAGGGCAGCCTTTTCCTCGCTCAGGGTAGCGATGGTCGCATCCGCAGCCGTCTTGGCCGTCGTTGCGGCGGTCAGATTTGCCTCCGCAGTGGTCAGCTTCTCCTGCGCGGCGGCAAGAGATTCATTGGCGGTCTTGAGCTTAGCGTTCAGATCTGCCACGGAGGCCTCCAGCGCCGTTTTCTCCGCCGTCAGGGTTGCAATGGTGGTGTCCGCTTCCGTCTTGGCTGTGGTCGCGGCAGTCAGATTGCTCTGCGCAGTAGTCAGCGCCGTATTCGCCGTTTCCAGCTTGGCAGTCAGATCAGCTACAGACTTTTCCAGCGCCGTCTTTTCCGCCGTCAGGGTCGCAATGGATGCGTCCGCCGTAGCCTGGCTGGTATTGGCTGCGGTCAGGCTTTCCTGTGCTGTGGCAAGCTCCGCATTGACTGTCTCCAGCTTGGTTTTCAGCTCAGAGATGGAGGTTTCCAGCGTTGCCTTCTCCTCGGTCAGCGTCTTGACCTTCTCAGCCGTCTCAGTCTGGTTGGTGTTGGCCGCTGCCAGATCGGTCTGCACGGTGGTCAGCTGCGTGTTGACAGTAGTCAGCTTCTCCTGCAGCTCGGTCAGGCTGGTTTCCAGGGTAGTCTTTTCCTTGGTCAGGGTAGCGATGGTCGCATCCGCAGCCGTCTTGGCTGTGGTTGCATCCGCCAGATTCTTCTGGGCAGCAGCCAGCTGCTCATTGGCAGTGGTCAGCTTTGCCGTCAGATCCGCCACGGACTTTTCCAAAGCGGTCTTCTCGGCCGTCAGCGCAACAATGGATGCATCCGCCTCAGTCTTGGCGGTATTGGCAGCGGTCAGATTGGTCTGGGCAGCCGTCAGCGCCTCATTGGCGGCAGTCAGCTTGGCTGTCAGATCCGCCACGGTGGTTTCCAGCGCTGTCTTCTCGGCCGTCAGCGTGACGATGGACGCATCCGCCTCGGACTTGGCGGTGGCAGCAGCGGTCAGATTGGTCTGAGCGGTCGCCAGATCCGTGTTGGCCGTTTCCAGCTTGGTGGTCAGATCATCCACGGAGGTCTGCAGCGTTGCCTTTTCCTCAGTCAGGGTCACAATGGACGCTTCTGCGGTCTCCTTGGCCTGCGTGGCAGCTGTCAGGCTCGCATTGGCGGTTTCCAGCTTGGTGGTCAAATCAGCCACGGAGGTCTCCAGCGTCGTCTTCTGCTCCGTCAGAGCTGTGATCGATGCTTCCGCAGTGGCATAAGCTTCCGTTGCAGTGGTCAGATCCGCATTGGCCGTCTCCAGCTTCGTAGTCAGATCAGCCACGGATGCTTCCAGAGCCGTTTTGGCGGCTGTGGTTTCATCCAGGGTCGACTGCAGGGAATCCTTCTGGGCCGTCACGGTCTCCACAGTGCTGTTCAGACCGGTAACCTCGTCATTGAGCTGAGTCACCTGATTGGACAGGTTGTTGTTCTGGCTGAAGAGCAGGCCGATGGCAACCACGGCAATCACCAGCACAACGATGAGGGGAATCAGCAGCGGATTCCGGGAGGTAGTCTTCTGCGTCATGGGGGAGCCTCCTTTGGTATGGGGTCAGGGATAACGAAACGGAAACACGTGATAAATACGTGTTCAGGTCTATGCTCCATTGTATCATATTATATCGGAAAAGGGAAGGATTTTTTCTGTACAGCTGCACGTTTTGGCCAGCAAAATACCGGGATAAGCAAAATCAGGTCCCCGGACAGACGCCCGGAGACCTCAGAAATCACACGATGCTGCGGCATTCCATATAGTAACGCTTCTCATGAGCATGCCCCATGGAGAAGGTCTTTCGGGGCAGGATTCCCAGCGTATCAATGGCGCCGAAGAATGCCGATTTGTCCAGCGGCGGCAGCAGGAAGCCAATGGCGTCCGGCGCTGCAGCAAGCCTGCGCACCACGTCGTCTCCATGGATGTAATCGATTTCAGCCTCAGGATGACGTGCAAGGAAATCGTCCAGATACTTCTGCAGCGTAGCCACAGGCAGAGGACCATCCGGATTCGTCACCGCTGCAATGATCTCGCTTCCGCCATAGATGACATTCACCGTCTGCTCGCTTTCACCAGCCTGCGTGACCTCGGAAAGCTCCATGCCGTGCTCATGGCAATAGAGTGTCCAATCCTGCATGAGGGCCTGACCATTCACACCGGTCAGCACGCGATGAATGGGCTCGAACTGCAGCGCATCATCGTGAATATTCTCCACCTCGACCATGGCAAAGCGAGCAGGATGATTTACCTGCTGCTCAGGCGTAAGGCCAGCCTTGATTTCATTCCAGTAGGCCTTGGCCGTGGCAAGGGAATGATTGCCGTCGCCCACGGCAAACAGCAGCGGATCTTCCCCCAGACGCATTTTGAGCATGACCAGCGCCTCGAAGATCTCTTTCTTTTCCGACTCCTCCGTAAGCGCCCAGCCGCGCAGATGACCGCCGCCCTGCATCAGCGGGAAATCATACACCATGGGCAGCTGATTGCGCTTTGCATAAAGCGGCTCCAGCACGGACTGCATGGGGTCGTCCATCAGCAGCATGATATGGCTGCTCTCCAACGGCGCACCGCGGCGGATGGCAAGACGGGCAGGCAGGCGAGCCGTGATGGTCTCCTCCGTCGGACGAATCAGAGACTTGACGCCCGTGAAGTCATACTGCTCCAGATCAACCGCGCAGACGAGTCCAACGCGCTGGCCGCTGGCCGTGGAACGCTCCACCAGCACAAAGCCCTCCGTCACCTGCTGGGTGAGGGTACCGTCGGTCATGTATTTTTGCATTTCCGCATGGATGAGCGGAACCCGCTGCTCCGTTTCAGGCAGGTAGCACTCGGGCAGCACCAGCTTCAGGCAAGAGGGGGCGTCCGCCACCTGCAGGGCCGCTTCAGCCCAGTATTCCGGCTGGGAGGTATACTGATCACAGGCCACGCATGCCCACGTGGCAGCCGCAACATGTGCGGCAGGCAGCAGCAGATTTGCGGGAACAATGCCCACGCCTTCGTATTGCATCAGGAGATCCGTCCTTTCTGAACGTCTGTTTTATCTATTGTATACCGGTTGCGCCAGATGGTCAAGTTCTGCTTGTGTACTCAGGCCTGGCTTCGGTTTTTGAACAGGAGCGTAATGCACCACAGACCAGCCGCTCCGATGACGGTGTAGATGATCCGGCTGATCAGCGCAGCCTGTCCGCCAAAGATCCAGGCCACGAGGTCAAATTGAAACACGCCCACCAGCAGCCAGTTGATTGCACCGATGATGGTCAGGAGCAGAGATACGGTATCAAGCATGAGAATGTCCTCCTTATGTTATTGGTATTACCAGTATAGTCACGGAAACAGAAAAATATGACCCTCCGCAAGGGATAATCGTACGACAGGATTCGTGCAGGCAATCAGCAGCCTCTGTTCCCGGTGTCACGGCATTGTTCTTGCTTCTGTGCCCTGTATATGCTATAATATCCTTATCATATAGCCGTCTGTGCTGCACATAAAGGAGAATATCATGAAAAAACTGCTTGCAATCCTGCTGCTTTTCATCATGCTCGTCCCTTCCGCCATGGCCGAGGCTCCCATGACAAGCACCTCGCTGAAGATGTACGTCAATCAGATCCGCATGGTGCTGGTCGATGAAGAAAACAACATCGAACCCTTCCTGATTCACAATGATGAAGTTTACGTCCCGCTGGAGGCGTTCGTCAGCAGTCTCGGCGGCGAATATGTCTATGATGCGGAGAGCGGAACCATCACCATTCAGCTGCCCATTCAGCCTGTAACCGGAACTGCAGAAACACCCGCCCCTACCCCCACGCCCACCGCTACGCCCGAACCTGCCCCGACGGAGAATCCCCGCATCGAGATCACCACCAGCAATATCCGCCAGTACTTCAACATCTCCTTCAAGCTCACCAACATCAGCGACACCACCAAATACATTCAGGGGATGCCCTTCAACGACGTCACGGCTGATCTGGTTCTCACCTGCTACCCTGTCGTAGCCTGTGATCTTTACAATGTCAACTTCACGGTCGAAGCGAATTTCAATACCGATTGGGTCAAAGAGCATCTGGGATGGACGACTGAAACCTTCCGCGTTTCTCTCCCTGCCAGCGGCAACTATACGACGACCAAAGAGCTCCGGTCGTATGAAATCCGCTATTCCTTTAACCTCAAGGAAAACAATGCCTGGTTCTCCTTCATCGGCGGCAACACCACCTCCGGCCGCATCACCTCTGCCAGCGGCTATATCATTCTCAAGTGACAGCTCTTGACACAATGCTTGTGAACACCTATACTGAATACATACAAATGCGTTGGAGGTATCACCAATGAAAAGAATATGCACGCTGCTTGCCGCTCTGATGCTCCTCCTTTCCATGAGCACCGCTGCTTTTGCTGAAACCTTCACCCTGCACAGCAGCACGAGCTTCGGCATGACCATCGATGAAGTGCTCAAGCTGGAGAAGGCGCAGGGATTTGATCTCCAGCTTTACGGCAGTGAAACAGAAAACTTCACATGCCAATCCAATCTGCCCATGCTCTACGATTCAACGCATAACCAGTTCTACTACGGAAAAGGAACCCTCGTCAACCATCCTGATTCCGTCATCGCATACTGGCTGGATGACAACCAGCAGGTATTCCGGGTACAGTACGAGCTGGATATGTGGATGAGCGGATATGAGCGCGATATGATCCGCAAAGCGCTGATCTCCAAGTACGGCAGGCCCACCTATTCCACCTATAACGGCAATGCCATCAGCTCTGTGGTCAACGGCTATCAGATCACTTACAGCGGCTGGGACTTCAAAACCTCCACTCAGGAGCAGTGGGGCAGCAAAACCTATACCGCCACCCACGAGTGCCGCAATGAGACAGACGATACGTGGGTTGTTGCCTCCGGCGATACTGACGTGATTGTGGTGAATTTCTCCTTCTCGGCTGGTCATTCCAATTACGGCGGTGATACCGCTCGCTTCTCATTCGTCCTCCTGACCTACACCAAGGTTCCCAAGACCGATTTCTACAACAGCATCTATGACTGGACCAAGGACATCTGATCCACATCCGTGAACGAAAAGGAGCCCGGCAATGCAGCAATGCACCGCCGGGCTTTGTGTTGGAGTTGTAAGCTTACTTGGCCACGTCCGTGTTGAACTGAGCAATCGCCGCATTCACGCCGGAGATGATGGCGTTGGGCGTACGGGTAGCGCCGGTCACGACCATATCCACGCCGCCGTCCACAACTACGCCGCCAACCACGCCGGTCTTGCTGGAAGACAGGGTGTAGCCGGTGATGGGCGCATCAGCGCTCATGCCGATCATCTTGTTGCAGAAGGCGTTGATGTCAAACAGGAACTCGCCGACCGCCACAAAGCCGCCGCCGTATTCCCAGTTGTCAGACAGATAGGTAGAGTCGCTGTGAGCCGCAATATGCACATCCACGATGGTACGGGTCGCACGGTCGAAGGTCACATCGATAACCGTAGAGCCGCAGGTACCGCCCACGAAGTTCATCGCCTTATCGCCCAGAACACGATAGGTCAGCTTCTCCGCATTCAGATCGGCAGGAACGGTCACAACCTTGCCGTAGGAATCGCTGCCGGACAGCACTTCGGGGTACAGGGTGAAGTTATCGTAGATATCCAGCGCGCACAGAACCTCGTTCTCGCCTTCCGCATAGGACACCAGCACAATACCGGCCTTCTGGGCCTTCACCGCATTGTGCGTCACAGAGAAATCGCCGAAGGCAGTGGTTGCCTGACCAGCCACGTAGTTGCCCACGTCTGCAGTCTCCACGATCGCAGCATCCGCAGGGTATGCGGAAACGACGGTGGTCGCCAGCACCTTATTCTCGGTCAGCTCGGTATAGTGGGGATTGTTGATCACATAGCGGTCAACCATCATGGACTGGTAGGGACGGATGGTGAAATCAGCCGCATTCACAAAGCGGGCGCAGGCGTCCTTCACCGCGTCAGCCAGCACGCCGGTCAGCGCCGCATCGGCAATCACATCGGCAGCCTTCAGGTTGCAGTAAGCATCCTTCTGAGCCTGCAGGGCAGCGAAATCAGCACCATAACCCTCCATAACCACGGGGTTGCCCATACCGGCAATCTCAACGTAGGCAATCTCACCGGTCACGGCGTTGAAGTCCACCCACACCGCCACGGGGCCGGGGAAGGCGTCGTTCACCACAGCGCCGCACAGACGGGTATAGGGCGCGATCTGATAGGTCTGGGTCTGGCCAGCAGCCTCAACGGTCACCTGACCGGCAGCCAGCGCCAGCATCACATTACCGTCAACAGCCACCAGGTCAGCGCCTTCAATAACCTTCACATCGCCGTCAAACACGACGCGCTGATTGATGACCAGCGCAGCCGGCGTTTCAGCCACAGCCACACAGCCCAGCAGCATCAGCACTGCCAGAAGCATCGACAGAATACGGGTCTTCATATATGAAGCACCTCCTTCTTAGTAATACCTACATTATACAGGTATTTGTATCATATATCAAGCATATCAATTGTTATTTTATAATATGATACAACTTTGCGTTTTTTTGCTCTCACCTTCATATACGCAGAACGCCCGACAGCTGCTCCATATCAGCCGTCGGGCGATTCTTATATGTTTACTGTGCCTCCATGAGGGCAACTCTTGCCCGCAGTGCAGACAGGTGCGCGCTTTCCTCCCGCACGATGGAGAGGAAGGTCTCCCTCACATCAGGATCACCGCATTTTTCTGCGAATTCCGTATAGGTTCGCACGGCGCCTGCCTCGCTCTCTGCAGCGTAGCGGTACAAGCCAAGGAGCGTCGTCAGGGCCTTCTCGCGCTTCATTTCCATCACGCCGCCGGTAAACAGAACCTCCGCAGCCATCGAGGCAATCAGCATCTGTTCCTCCGCAGCATCCATCTGATGGCTGGATTTCATCTCGCTGAACCGCTGCAGATGCGCTTTCTCGTCCATCAGAATATCACGGATTCCCTCCTGCACGCGGGGATCGTCCGCCAGCATCAGCGCACGCTCATACACTCTGATCGCCCGACGCTCCATTTCCACAGCCACACACAGCGCCTGACTTTCGTTCCGTACAACCATATGCACACCTCTTCCACAGCATATTCCACAGTATCCACCGGGTTATCCACACTTATCCACAGAGTTATCCACATTATCCACAGTCTGGGGATTATTTTGACGCAGGTTATCAACAATATCCACAAGGTTATCCACAAAGCATGTTGATTGCTTTGAACCTGCCATACAGCCTTCAACCCCGGCTATTGCAAGACTTTGCGCGTTTTTAACAAAAACAGCCTTCTCCTGCATTCAAGCCAGAAGAAGGCTGTTCATTGTGGATTAAGCCTTTGCCTTATACACAGCGTTCAGGTTATCCACAAGCACGTCCACATCATTGCCGTGCACCATCGCGGCCTGCTCGAGGGTTTCAGCAGTGGAGTGGGGGCAGAACAGGCAGTGCATACCCATCGCATTGAACACCTTCACCACAGCCTCCAGCGCGTCATCCGCACAGGAACGCAGAACCTCGCCAACCGTCATATTCTTATTGATCATACAAACACCTCTTTCCGCGGCTGCATTGACAGCCGTCCTTTTCATCATACGACACCGCGTGCCACTTGTCAAGTACGAGTTTCAGCGGAGGCGCTGCCCATGCACCCTCCCAGAGGATCATTCCAATGCCTGCCGCGTTCGCCTTATGGAGCCGGCCCATATAAAAAACTCCCCATTCCGGGGAGCTTTGATTCATGCTGTCACATCATTCCATGTCAATCGGCAGATCTGTCTCATGGAAAGGATCCGCACCTTCGTATCCATCAAGGCTGACACGATTGTCCGTCTCCGCTGGCTCCTGAGGCAGCACAGGCAGAGGCAGCATGTTGATCGTCATAAAGCCATCATCGTCGATCTCCAGCCCGACAGACTGGCCCTGTGTGGTCATGGCTACAATTTCCGTTTCACGGCTGCGGCTGCGTCGGGCAAATTCAACAATCACGTCTCCACGGCCCCAGAAGTGCATCGGAATCAGCACCCTCGGCTTGACCGACAGCATGAAGTAATTCGCTCCCGCATCGAAATGCATCCCCATCCGGGGATCCACCGGGAAAAAGGCCACATCAATCTCCTCTCCCTGAATGGGGGTAATTTCCTTTCGGAAATCTTCATCCGCCATCTCAATTTGCCGGGCAGTCGATACCTCGCGCCAGTGCCAGAAATTCAGATCTCCCGCGTGGAAGAATGTCACGCCGTCCAGCCGCACCAGAAAGGACACCCCTGCATCCGTCGAGCCATACGCCTTGACAGTCAGCCGGTCAGACAGCTCCATTGTACCGCCTGGACCCATCCTGCGGCCCATAACGGTGGCAGGCATGTCATCTGCAATGATGTAGGTCACCGGCGCATACTGCTGCCAGCTGTACACCACATCGTCAAAATGATCCACATGATCATGGCTGATGAATACATACACCTCGTTGAAGCCAGCCAGGACATCCGGTGTGATACGCAGCGCATCGGGCAGCTTTTTTGCCTTTCCCGTCCAGTAATCAAACACGAGCAGCACACCATCGCTGGCCACAGAGAATCCGCTGTGATGATAATACGTTACCGTCATCTTCTTGCTCAAGGTTGAGCACCTCCGATTGCCTCAGGCCGTCTGCCATCAGCATGTGATCTCTATCATAACCGCCCTTTCATCCAAGCAGCGGGACAAACCACAGCTCATCTTCTGTATTATGCCACGAAATACCCTTTTTGTCAAACTTTTTGCGGTTTTTTAGGTTTGAAAAACCATTTTTCTCTTTTTTTGAGTACATTTTTAACTCGTAATCCCCACTCTGATGCCATTTTGCGTCATTTTTCGACGTTTCCGTACCCCTGTGTCCGTCAGATCCGGTACAGCTTCATCCTGCGCTGCTCAAAGGACGCCTGATATTTGCCTCCCATTGACCGAACCATATCCTTCGCGCGCTCAATGTCCGCATAATTACGATCTTCATCATGGCTGTCTGATCCAAAGGTAAAATATTCGCCGCCCAGTTCGATATACCTGCGAATGATTGTCGAATGAGCAAAGGTATCCCCTGTGGTTGCGTAGCCGCTTGTGTTGACCTCCAGGCACTTCCCCAGCTCTATAATATGCTTCAGGATTGTGTCAAACACATCCGGTGCATCCGCATATACCAGCGCTCTTTCCGGCCCGGTATACGCGCTGAACTTCGCTGCATAACCGATATGCGCCACACTGTCGAAGTCCGTCCAATCCAAAATAGATTCCGCCTTCGCCTCGGCATACTCCCGATATGCCTGTGCGCGAGTCTTACCGCCGAAGTAGTCCTCAACGTCATAGCAATCCACACCATTCACCAGATGCAGCGACAACAGCCTGAAATCCAGCGGAAGAGCAGCAAGATCTGCCTTGATCTTGTCCCGCAGCAGCGGGTTATCGCCGATTTCTACGCCTGCACGGATGGTGAGCATGGGATATTTCCGCCGCGCCGCCGCCACTTCCGAGAGATACACATCCCAGATCGGCGGAATGTCCAGAGACGGATCAGGATGTCCGGGTTCAATATGTTCCGTCAGGCAGATTTCCTGCACCCCCCGCTCCACCATCGACCGACAAAGATCATCCACCGTCTGTCGGCCATCCATGGAGTGGAGTGTATGCAGGTGATAATCCATCCTCCGTTGTTCCACGTGAAACATCTCCTTACTGATTCATCAGATACGCCTTTCCGGTGCTGATTGCATAGAGCCATTGCTCCCGCACAGGACGGCCTGTAATTGTTTCGAGCGCTTTCGCATACCAGGAAAGCTGCAGCGCATAACGCGCCTGAAATGCTGCTTCATCAATGATTCTGTCCGTCTTGTAATCAACCAGTACCCAGCCATCATTCTCCACAAAGCAGCAGTCGATCACGCCCTGCAGCAGAGTACCGCGCTGATCGTCCATGAGAAGATTGAAGCTCCATTCCCTCCGGACATTCGGGCTCATCAGCATACGCTGCCCAAGATTGCTGGAAAAAAATCGACTCAAACCTCTCATATTCAGCGACAACAGCTCCTGTGCCGTGAATACCTCCCGTGCAACCAGATCATGCATCGCCTGCCGGACTGCCAAATCAATGTTGCTTTCGCTCCTGAACACATCCAATGGAATCAGCGACAGCGCTCGGTGCATCAGCGTACCCCGTTCTGCGCCGGTCATCTGCTTTTCCTCCAGGAATGCAGGTCGGGCAGGAAGCTCCGACATTCTCAGCGGCGTAACAATTTCCTCTGCTGCACGTTTGTCCTCCACATCCTCATCGCTTCCATCCAGCGGCAACGGATCATGGGTGACCGCCTTCTTTGCAACCGCACTGACGGATGTCTTCAAAGGAACAATTGCTTCAGCATCCTTGACCTGTTCCCATTCGGGGAATACCTCTTCCGCCGGCTGAGACAGGACACTCCGCAGCCACGAATCAATGCCCTCTTTATCCACAGCGTTATCCACAGACAGCCCCTCACAATCGCTCCAACACCGGATATTCCATGGTTTTCCGTCATGTGGATAGCCTGTGGATAAATTGTTGATATCATTTGACAACACCCCCTGCATGATCCAATCTGTCATGCTGGATGCCGTCCATACCCGATAATCGCTTTCTGGCAGCTGCCATACATCGCGCTCATTTCCCTTGCAGCAGCCGATCATGATGAGCCGCTCTCTTGCACGCGTCATTGCCACATAGAGCAATCGTGCTCGCTCTGCCTTTTCATCCAGCTCCCGCTGCACCTTGAATGCATCATCTGCCATGGTTTTCCGCTTCACACGCAGCGCTCGGTTGACATACGGCATTGCCACGCCAAGATTTGTGTGCATCAGCAGCTCGCCCTTATAGCCCTTGTGCAGTCTGCCGCTCATCTGCATGCAGAATACCACAGGAAACTCAAGGCCCTTTGACTTGTGCATCGTCATGATTCGAACCAGGTTTTCACCCTCGCCCAGCATCTTGGCAGACATGCGATCGTCTCCGCTTGCCTGCTGATCTGTCAGCTGCAGGAACTGCGCCAGCGTCGTACCGCCATCCTGCTCAAAATTCAGCGCACGCTGATAAAGCATCCTCAAATTTGCCTGACGAAGCTCACCCTTTGGCAGCGCACCACACGCTGCATAGTAACCCGAATCCCGCACAACATGCCAAATGAAATCCGACAGGCACATCACTTCCGCCTTGAACCGCCATACTGACAGCTGATCGCGTATCTCTCTGCAGCGTTCAGCAAGCGCATCATCTTTCTCACAGCATGCGTCGAACGCCTCATAGAATGGCACACCCCGCCCTGTTTTACAGCTTCTGATTGCAGCCAGCTGCGCGTCTGACAAGGAAAAAGGAATCATTTTTAATGCAGCAAGAAGCGGTATATCCTGCATCGGGTTATCAATGACGCACAGCAGCGACTTCACCGCCTGAATCTCAGGCAGTGAAAAGTATGCCGCCGCCCCGTCATAGAACACGGGAATCCCCTGACTGTTCAGCATCTCAACAATTTTGGGCGCAGTATTTGACGCCGCAGAAAGAAGAATCACCATGTCACGGTAGGTGTAATTCCGTACAACGCCGCCGTCGTCAAACTGCTCCTGCAGAAGCTCCTGAATACGTTCAATGACCACCTTGGCTTCTGCTTCGAGGGCTTCTACCTGTTCTCCATCCTCCCCTGCTGATACATCCAGCAGATGCATCTCCACCTCCGGATCATTCTGCGTTTCTCTGCCACAGATCAGCTCATCCTCGGGCTCATAGGTCAGCTCAGTTACGTTTGGGCGCATCGCCACGCGGAACACCTGATTCGTTGCTTCAAGCACATGATCACGGCTGCGGAAGTTTTTCTGCAGAAAGATTCGCCTTGTACGAGCATCCTCATCGTCAGAGAATGTACGCATCCTGTGCAGGAACAGTGTCGGATCTGCTTTTCTGAATCGATAAATGCTCTGCTTTACGTCACCGACCATGAACATGTGATTATCTTCATTATGAATTGCCTGAAGAATCGCGTCCTGAATCTGAGATACATCCTGGCATTCATCCACGAAAATGTGATCATATTCCTCCTGCAACTGCTTGCGATACGACGGATTCGAGAGAATATCCATTGTGAATTGCTCCATATCACTGAAGTCAATCACATGCTGCTGCTCCTTCTTGCTGAGGAAAAGCTGATGCGTCCGCTTTGTCAGCGAAGCAAGCCCCCTCAAATGAAGCTGCATCATCCCGAATTCCTTATCCAACCTTGTATCGTCGATGGTCAGGCGGTCGCGGGTATGCTTCACGATATCGCTGATTCTATCGCGCTGCTTCTTGAACCTTGCCAACCATTCCTTCTGGGCATCCGTTGTATTACGTGCAGCCTTAGCCTTTGTCAGCGAGAACCGCTCCAATGCCTCCAGCAGCCGCAACGAATGCGCCCAGTCTGTCTGCATCAGCTGTTGATATTCCTGCATATCTGACGTCCATGTTTCACGTCGCAGCTCCACCGCGTCGGGTTCATCCAGCATATTTTTCATGGCCTGCAGTATATCGCCGATGCCTTCGATCTCCAGCTTTGCGTGCTTTTGCAGCACCTTATACCACGGATGTACCTGATACGGCTTCAGCTGCACAAGACTGATCGCCCTGTCCAGCCAGTCAAATGGAGCTGGCAGCGACATCAAAAAATCATAAAGCTGCGCAGTCATTTCATGCAGTGTCTTTTCATCCCAAGCCTGTGCAAGCTCCATAAAAGCAGGATCATCGTTTTCATCCAGCAGCTGGTTCAAAGCTTCCATCCATGCCTCATCAAACAGCACTGCTTTTGTCTGTTCATCACAGGCACGAACCATCGGGTCAATTCCCACAGCTTGAAAATTGTTGCGCAGCACCTTCTGGCAGAAAGCATGAATCGTAGAAATTTCCGTTGATTCCAGATCATCAAGCGCGCGCCCCATCAGCTCAGGATCAGCAGCTGCTTCTTTCACGAGGCGCTTGTTGAGTCGCTGGCGCATTTCCGCTGCAGCAGCCTTCGTAAACGTCACGATGAGCATACGATCCATACGCCAGCCTTCACGAATCAGCTGAACGATTCGTTCCACCAGGACCGCCGTCTTTCCTGAACCGGCAGCTGCGCTGACGAGGATCGTATTGTTTCTTGCATTGATCGCCTGCTGCTGCTGTGGCGTCCAGTTAGGCACAATGATCATCTCCTTTGCAGATATTGTACCACAGCTTACGCTTTGAAGGAAGTGTTTCACGTGAAACATCACAAAATTTCACGCACCGTTCTATATTTATTTTATCATCACATTTTATTATCTTCTAATGCTTGAAATTGCAGGGTTTATCAGTTATTTTTGATTTATACTTACCGCATACATTTCTTTGCAGGAATTTGTATTGACAGCATATCTTAGAATCAATTTCATCGCAACGTACAAAATGGCCCGTCAGACAGTTTTTACCGTCTAACGGGCTCCAATTTCGTTTATATGCAGCGTTTCACGTGAAACAATTTTACTCAAAGTCGAGCTCATCGAGAGAATCAATTGCAGTGGTAACGACGGCTCCCGCTGAATTTTCCCGCACATGTGCAAAGCCGTCCAAGTCCATGCTGACCTGATAGCTGCGGCGTTCCCGGCAGCCATCAAGATCTGATTCGTCCGTGCAGGTGATGAATGTCTGCACGCCGCTGATTTCCTCCAGCAGTCGGGTGCGACGGGTCATATCAAGCTCGCTCATCACATCATCGAGGAGCAGGATCGGCGCTTCTCCCGTTTCGCTGCGGAACACTGCCAACTGCGCCAGCTTCATGCTCAGTGCCGCCGTACGGATCTGTCCCTGCGACGCAAACACCTTCATTTCCCGGCCGTTCAGCGTCAGGTTAATATCCTCCCTGTGGACGCCGAACCCCGTGCCGCCCCTGTACAAATCCTCCTGCCGCCCCTTCTGAAGCGATTCACGAACATAACCAACGACCTCAGCCTGTTCCGGCACACAGCAAGCATAGCACATGCTGAATTTCTCATGCGGACGACCGCTGATCGCCATGTACTTTGCCTCAGCGACTTCCGCCGTACGTGCAACCATCCTTCGCCGCAGCGGGATAATCACCGCACACTGTGCAGCCATCACGTCCTCAAAGGCTTCCATCATGCTCTGATCAAGCCTTCCGCCCTTTTTTGCATCCCGAAGGAGGGCATTCCGCTGATCAAGCGCCTTCTGATATTGCTGCAGCGCGGTAAAGTATGCGGTACTCAGCTGAGACAGCATCATGTCAAGATACCGCCTGCGCACCGACGGCCCTTCCTTGACAAGCATCAGATCCTCTGGCGAAAAAATCACGCACTGTACATGCCCCATCAGATCAGACAGTCGGTTTGCCCGCTTACGATCAACAAAAATGGCCTTCTTCCTGATTTCGCCGGGCGTCAGCTTCACCTGCACATCCATACGCACGCCGCTTTTATGCAGCTGCACACCGACAGCCGCCATCTCCGCGCCCTTGCGAACAACTTCCCTGTCCTGACTCGTACGGTGACTGCGGCCCAGCGCGCAATAATGGATCGCTTCCAGCAGATTCGTCTTTCCTGAGCCATTCTGTCCGAAAAGAATATTGACTCCCGGATGCGGCGTCAGTTCAATCTCACCATAGTTTCGGAAATCTCTTAATTTTAATGTATTTATAATCATTTTGCAGATATTTTAATAACGGGATACAAGATGGATTCATTATCAATCACACCCTGTATCCCGTTATTTATTCATCATTGTTTCAGCTGAACACACGAACCGGCAGAATCAGGTACAGGTAATTTTCTCCATCCGGCGGACAGATAACGCAGGGGCTGACGTTGCTGTTGAAGTTCATGCACAGCTCCTCGTCGGTAATGTTGCGGATGACGTCAGTGATATACTTTGCGTTGAAGGCAATCTCGATAGGATCGCCGCTGAGGTTCACGTCCAGCTCTTCATGCACATCGCCCAGCTCCGCATTGGAGGTAATGGACAACGTATCGCCGCTGAAGGCCATGCGGATGAGATTGTTCTTGCCCTCGCGAGCCATGAGGCTGGCACGGTCGATGGCGTTCTGTACACCGGAGCGATCTGCCTTGGCCTGCGTCTTGTAGGAGGGCGGCAGGATGCGGCGGTAATCAATATACTCGCCCGCCAGCAGTACCGTGGACAGCTTCGTCTGACCGAAGGATGCCTGCATACGGGTCTTGTCGATCAGCAGCGTGCAGTACTCATCCTCATCTGCAAGAATCTTCGACAGTTCATTGAGCACACGCCCAGGAATGACGGCCTTGAGGGTCTCGACGTCCGCGGGCAGCTCAAACGGCTGAAACACCTTCTGGATTGCCAGACGGAAGCCATCCAGCGCCACAATGCGTGCCTCATCCCTGCAAACCTCCAGCAGGCAGCCTGTCAGAATCTGACGGCTTTCGTCCGTCGCAATGGCAAACACGACGCGGGCAATCATCTCGCGCAGCTGCTTTTGCGGAATCTGAACCGTCACGCCCTGCTCCACGCCTGCCATTTCGGGATATTCCACAGGATTCATGCCTGCAAGATTGGATTTGGAGGACATGCAGCGGATTGAGGCGGCGTGATTGTCGCCCACCTTGATGGTCACCTCACCGCCGGGCAGCTTGCGGGAAAGCTCTGCAAACAGCTTGCCCGGCAGAACGGCACGGCCGGTTTCACGTACATCGGCAGCAATGGCCGTTTCGATCGTCAGGCTGCCGTCGGAGCAGGTCAGCGTAATGCCGGATTCATCGGCTTCAATCAGCACGCCTTCAAGAATCTGCTTGGCAGGGCGGGCCGCCAGCGCACGCGTTACAGTATTCAATCCGTCCAGAAGCTCCTGGACATTCACGGTAAATTGCATGGATTCATCTCCTCCGTTGGGTAAGATAGCAGTATTATATATTTCGCAGAAGCAGTAGGGCATGTGGATACTGTGGAAAACCCATTCAAACCCGGTTGCCGCCTGCATTTGGCCTTTGGGATAAACTGTTGAAAAACGGTCTTTGTCATCCACAGGCCTGTGGACAAACCGCCGTCAGGGTAATATTCGTTTTCCGTCCGCGGGATTCCTGCCGCCGAAGAATGTATAAGCTGCATATTTTTTGTCCGTGCAGCACCCAAAATGAGGAAAAAGCGTGAATCGCTTCCTGGAGCGGAAAAAACCATCCACAGCGTCCACAACCTGTGGATAACTTTTCTGTGGATAAATCCAATCCCCAAAACACGCGGTTTTTGGCAGAAGCTGCGGACGTCATCCACCGCTTGTCCACAAAAATGAATATTCCCTGAATGGCTATACATCGCGATGCATAAGGCTGCATAAAGTCTTTTCTTTCGCGCATGAACAGAGGCGGAGCCCGTTGCAATTACCCGTGAAAAATGATATCATAGAAAAGAAAAGCATGCAATGTTTATTTGTGTGCAAAGAAAGGATGAAATAGAAATGCGTATTGCTCTGATCAATGAGAACAGCCAGGCAGCGAAGAACGCGATGATCGAGGCCTCCCTGAAGAAGGTTGTCGAGCCCATGGGACATGAGGTTGTCAACTACGGCATGTACACAGCGGAGGACGCCTGCCAGCTGACTTATGTGAAGATCGGCCTGATGGCATGCATTCTGCTGGAGACGGGCGCTGTGGATTACGTTGTGACCGGCTGCGGCACGGGCGAGGGCGCGATGCTGGCCTGCAACTCCTTCCCCGGCGTGCTGTGCGGCCACCTGTGTGATCCTTCTGACGGCTACATGTTTGCGCACATCAACGACGGCAACTGCGTGGCGCTGCCCTTTGCCAAGGATTTCGGCTGGGGTGCTGAGCTGAAGCTGGAGATGATCTTCCAGCAGCTCTTCGGCTTTGGTCACGGTCAGGGCTATCCCAAGGAGCGCGTCATCCCCGAGCAGCGCAACAAGAAGATCCTCGATCAGGTCAAGCTCGTTACCCATCGCAAGCTGATCGACATCCTCCATGACATCGATCAGGACTTCCTCAAGGAGACCATTTCCGGCGAGCACTTTGCCGAGTACTTCTACCCCTATTGCAAGAACGACGAAGTCGCTGCCTACCTGAAGGCCCTGTAAGCAGGAACGCCGGAGCACAGAGGATGCGCTGCGGTACTGCCGCCCAAAGGTGCAGACAAGGGCGTTCCTCCGGTATGATCAATTGGGCCGGGTTTCCTGCGCGGAAGCCCGGCTTTTTTGCTGCCTTCTTTCCCATGGAAAAGGCCCGGCGTCACAGAAAGGCTGCGTGACGTCCGGGCTGGGAGAGAAAGGAGAGTGCATTTGTCTGAAATGAACGAAACCAACAGGGGATCAGGAAGGAAACCGGGAGATTACCAGTTCATGAACCAGGTGGAAATGTAGCCGACGGTTCCGTCCACATCGACCTTGCACCAGTCCGTGCCATGCTCGATAACGGTGACGGCGGAGCCGACAGGCAGACGGGCAATCACGCCGGAGGACAGGCTCGCGCCCTTGCGGAAGTTGACGTAGGAGCCGCCGTTGACATTGATCAGCCTGGCCTGGAAGGGCTTCACCTCGGCAGTACCTTCCGTCACCTTCAGGAACTTGGCCATCATGTAGCCGATCTTGCCGTCCTCAACCTGTACCTTATGCCAGGTGGAGCCGGCCTTGAGAATGGTCACCTCGGTGCCGTTGTAGTAGTAGTCCAGCACCTTTGCGTCCAGAGACGGGCTCTGACGGAGGTTGAGGACCTGCGTTTCCTTAGGATTGGTCACCACGGCGATCTTGCCGGTGGACGAGGTGCTGCCGGAGCCGGTGCTGCTGCCAAAGCGCAGGAACGCTGTGGACATGAAGCCCTCTGTGCCGTCCACGCTGACGCGGGACCAGACTGTTCCTTTCTGCAGCACGGTGACGGAGCCGCCGTTCTTCACAGAAGTGATGATGCTGCCGGACATGGAAGGCTCTTCGCGCAGATTCAGGCCGATGCCGGTGTTGGTGCGGACGACAGCGGTCAGCTCCTTCTCGGCCGTGTTCAGGAACTTGGCCATCATGTAGCCGGACTTGCCGCCCACTTCAACCTTGTGCCAGGTCTCGCCGTGTTCGACGATTTCCACCAGCGTCCCCGTGGGGAACTGTCCCAGCACCTTTGCGCTCAGGGATGCGGTTTCACGCAGATTCAGCGCGCCGCCCTGAACCAGGGCGCTGTCAGCCGTCTTCGCCATAGCGGCGGTCGTGCTCAGCAGCATGGTTGCCGCAGCGGTCAGACCGGCCAGCTTCTTGATGTTGATGTGCTTCATGGGATATATCCTCCTTTGCGGTTCTGGAGCGTCGTTTGAAGCGCGCTCTCGTCCATCAAAACGGACAGAAAAGGGCCTGCATTGCGTCTTCATGCTGGTATCATATGCCAAACGAAGACGTCTCAAAGGGTATTTTTCCAGCAATTCGGAGAGAGCTGCCCTGTATCCCATGGAAACGCCCGCTGTTTGTGGATAAATGTACCATTGAGAAAAACGCGCGAATTTTACACTTTCACGGCATTTCAAGGCTGTACATCCCGCAGATTTTGCGGTAAAATAGAATCGGCTGATTATACCATCCGATTGCGGATGTCGAGTAAGGAGAGAAACATGATGAAAAAGATGAAGAGTCTGCTCCTGATGCTTCTGGCTGCGGTGCTTGTGCCGTGTATGGCAGCTGCGGAGGAAAATGAGGCGGATACGCTGCTGCTGCAGGAGCTGACGGAATGGGCAACTCGCTATCAGGCCCGTGCCATTGCGTCCACGCCCTTGAATGATCCTGCAAACAGCATCACGGATGAGGGTTATGAGTTCATCTATGATTTTGCGACGATTTATGCCGATACGCCTGTCATGAGTGAGGATACGGCCATCAGCGCGGTGGTCATCACCTCCCCGGAGGAGGAGGGTCCCCGTGGAACCTGCATTGACGATACGACGGCGGTCATTCTCTCGGCCTTCTATCATGAAAATGACGGGCTGCGCGGCACCCGTGATTTTGCTGTGCTGTACAGCATTGATCTGCTGCCTGACTCTCTGCAGTGGGCACAGGTGCAGCGGAATGGCCAGCGCGTGGAGACCATCCAGTATGCGGTGCATGACCAGATGACTACCGGCGGCGACGGCTATACCGATGCGGGCGTGATCTACACCATGCAGGACGGCACTGTCAGCGCCATCCGCGTGTACGGCCTGAACAGCCGCATCACCCAGCGGCAGGTCTATGATGTGCTGACTGCCCTTCGCGATGTGGCCATTGCGGACAGCTACGCGCAGGTTCCTTTCAGCTATGACGGCGCGTCACTGGCGAAGTTCGGCGGAGAGGATCTGCAGTTTTCCGGGCTTGACTTTGCGTCCATGACGCCTGAAGAGGCAGTCGGCGTTCTGGGCAATCCCATTGACGACCTCTGGCTGGAGGACAGCGGAAATGGGCATATCCGCACCATGACCTTTGCGGACTGTGAGATCACCTTCCTCTACAATGCGGACAAGACCAATCCCCGTGTGTATATGCTCATGCTGACCACCGACGGCATGGAAGGCCCCCGCGCAGTGCGTGTGGGAGATACCTTCCCGGAGGTGTTCAACCGGTTCCGCAACGGCGAGGGCGAGTTTGACGGCGTCTCCCGGGAGGAGCTTTACGGGAGCGAGGCAAGCGGTGAATTCGGCGTGGCGGAATATGGCTCCGACGCTTCTGCGACCCTGCGCTACGGTCTGGTGCTGGAGGACGGCAGCCATGTGGTGCTGAACCTGCGCTTCACGACCATGGTGCTGGACGAGATCATGCTGTACATGGCGGAATAAACCGTCAGGGAGGCTCTCATCGGTCAGGAAGGGAGCCTTTTTTATCAATATGTGAAGCAAATGCGCGGAAAGGAGGCGGCGGCCGATGAAAATCGACCTGACCTGTCCTGTCGAGGCGTGGAAAGTGACCCTGCCCGGGGAGGACTATCCTGCCTGTGACGTAACGCTGTTCAATCTGTCTTCCCTGCAGGTGGTATCTGTGGAGGTGACGCTGACGCTGTCCTCCTCTGACGGCGAGGAATCTGCCAAGATCATTCACCGCGGACGTTCGCTGGCGGGCTCTCCCGGCAAGAAATTCCGGATGACTGTTCCGGTGGAGAATCACATCCGTGCCGAGGTCTATGAGATCACGGTGGATAAGGTGTGGTTTGACAACAGCTCTGTCTGGCGCAGGGATAAGGATGCGATGATCGAATATGAGCCTAACAACCTGCGCCGCTCCTCCCAGCTGACGACGCTCCGGGCTATCGCAGGCGATATGGCCTCGGGCTATCCGTCCCAGCAAAAGGGGCTGTGGGTGTGTGTCTGCGGCCGTCCGAATCTGGACAGCGACGTGACCTGTGCCCGCTGCCACCGGGACAAGGAAGATGTTTTTGAGCGATACAGCCGCGAGGCCATTGACGCAGCTGTTGCCGCACGGGATGCAGAGCTGACTGCAAAGGGCCGCGAGGTGCTTGCCCAGTCCAGCCGTATGCAGGAATCGGGGGAAAAGGACTTTGTCCGCCGCCGGAAAAAGAAGGGCGGCATTGTCAAGGGGATGCTGGCGCTGGCGATGGCAGGCGGTCTGGCCTGGGGTGCGGCGGCCTATGGCATTCCCTATGTAAAATACGAGCTGGCTATGAAGGATTATGAGGATGCAGCTGCTGCTGAAGGATATCAGGATGCGGAGACGGCCTTTGCTGCACTGCCTGGTTACCGGGCTGCCGACGAAATGGTGCAGCGCAGCCGCTATGCCCGTGCGATGACCCTGATCGGCTTCACACCCGGTACGCCCGTGACAGAGGAGGACAGCCGCGTCGGTCATATACCTGCGAGCCCCGATACCGCTGTCAGCGCCGCAGTGTCGGAAGCTGCGATAATCGAAGCACGTGGGCTCCTGACGTCCCTGAATGCTTCCGATATGGCGGAAACGGCGGATTTGCGTGCCGTTGTGCCGGCGTATATCGCCCTTCTGGATGCGGCGCAGGCGGACATCATGCTGAGCGAGGGCCGTCTTGACGAGGCAGAGGCGCTTTATATCGCCATCGGCGATGAGGAATCTGCCTCGCAGCTCAAGGAGATCGCCTACATCCGTGCTGTTCAGAAGCTGGACGACGGCGACTGGGAGGGGGCCCGTGCGGCTCTTTTAGCGCTGGGTGAATACAAGGAAAGCGCATCTCTGTACAAGGATACGTGGTATTACCCCGGTACCCTTGCCCTGGATACGGGCGATCCGGAGACGGGGCTGGCGCTCCTTGCGGAGATTCCCGGTCATCGTGATGCGGATGAGCGGATTGCCCGGTATCACTATGACCTTGGCGTGACGCTGCGCGCGGAAGGCAAGACGGATGAAGCTGCTGAGGAATTCTATCTTGCCATTGGATACAAAGATGCGGCCGATCAGGCCAACGAATGCTTCTATGTGCCTGCCAGCGTCGCTTATGAAACCTTTGATTATGAGCGTGCGGCGCAGCTGTTCAGCAAGATTCTCGATTATCGCGATGCACGGGAAAAGTGGGCGCTGTCCACCTACGAGGCGGCGAAAAAGGCGCTGCGGGAGATCCGCTATGCAGATGCGGCGGCGCTGCTCAGCCAGCTCCCTGTTGATTATGAGGATGCGGCGAGCCTGCTGCTGGACTGCACCTATCTTCCGGCGAACAACGCCTATATCCGCGGCGATTATGCCCAGGCCATCGAAGGCTTCACAAAGGTTATTGACCATAAGGACAGCGCGGAGATGATTGCCCGCTGCCGCTATGACTGGGCCGGGGAGCTGCGCGAAAGCGGCGATTATGAGCAATCAGCGTCCCTGTATACGCTGCTGGGCGATTACAGCGATGCAGCGGCTCAGCTGTCTGCCACCCGTTACGAGCAGGCGGGCAAGCTCCTTGCAGCCGGGGATGAAGCCAGCGTCAGTCAGGCCATTGCCCGATACACGGAGCTTGGGGAATACAAGGACAGCGTTTCCCAGCTGCAGAAGGCCCGCTATGTCCGTGCTGGTCAGCTATATGAAAAGGGCAGCATTGCAGATGCGCGGGCGGCCTATGCTGAACTTGGCACATACAGCGATGCGGCGACGAAGGTCAAGGCTTGTGATTATGCCCTTGCTGCTGCCCTTGTTGAAAAGGGAGAGACGGATGCGGCGCTGGCTGCTTTTGAAGCTCTTGGCGATTACAGCGACAGCGCGGATCAGGCTAATCAGCTGCGTTATGCTGCCGCCGCAGTACTGGCTGCCGACGGAAAGGTGGAAGAAGCCATCGCTGCCTTTGATGCGCTGGATGCCTACAGCAATAGTGCAGAGCGCGCCAGCGAGCTGCGCTACAAGGCTGCCCAGACCATCGCTGCTACGGACCCTGCTGCGGGCGTCATCGCCTTTGAGGCGCTTGGCGATTACAGCGACAGTGCCGCGCAGGCAAACGCGCTGCGCTACGCCATGGCAGAAGCGCTGATTGAAACGGACGAAGCCGCTGCTCTTGCCGCCTTCGAGGCACTGGGGAATTACGCCGACAGCGCCGACCGGGCCCGTGCACTGCGTTATGCTGCGGCTGTGACGCTCCTTGAAACGGATGAAGCCGCGGCCCTTGCGGCCTTCGATGCTCTTGGAAATTATGCGGACAGCGCCTCGCAGGCAGCTGCCATCCGCTATGCGGACGCTGCAAAAACAGCAGAATCCGGCGATTGGAAGGCCGCTGCTGCTGCCTTCGACGCCCTTGGCGATTACAGCGACAGTGCCTCTCGTGCCAATCAGCTGCGTTACGACGCTGCCGTGTCCTTTGCCATGGCGGGTGACTGGGAGGCTGCGAAGGCCGCCTTCGGAGCCATGGGTGAAAATGACAACAGCTCGGAACAGATCAATCAGCTGCGCTATGACGCGGCGGAGGGGCTGCTGGCTGCCGGTCAGCGTGACGCTGCCATCGCTGCCTTTGCGGCCATTGGCAGCTACAAGGACAGCGCTGATCGTGCGCACAAGATGCAGTATGAGGATGCAGAAGCGCTGATAGCTGCGGACTGGGAAGCTGCCGCCGCCGCTTTCGACGCGCTGGGTGATTACAGCGACAGCGCGGATCGCGCGGGTAAGCTGCGCTATGAAGCCGCAGAAGCACTGATCTCCACAGACTGGGAAGCCGCAGCCGCCGCCTTCGACGCCCTGAGCGGCTACAGCGACAGTGCTGACCGTGCAAACAAGCTCCGTTATGAGGCTGCAGAGGCCCTTGCGGAAGCGGGCAATCTGCTGGAAGCTGCCGCTGCCTTTGACGTGCTGGGCGATTACAGCAACAGCGCTGACCGTGCAGAGCAGCTGAGGTATAGCGCCGCGGACGCTCTTGCCAAGTCTGGCGACTGGGAGGCTGCTATTGCTGCGTTCACAGCTATGAACGGCTATGGCGACAGTGCGGATCGTGTGCTGCAGCTGCGCTATAATCAGGCGGCGAAGCTGGCGGCCGGCGGATCATGGGATGAAGCTGTCGCTGCTTTCGAGGCCCTCGGGAATTATGCTGACAGTCAGGATCGGGTTCCTCGCACGCGCTATGAGCAGGCGCAGTCGCTTGCCAATGCAGGCGAGCTTGTTGCTGCGGCGAAGGTCTATGCCTCCATCGGCAGCTACAAGGACGCTTCCGCGCAGTCACAGGCCATGTATGAGCTGTACTACGGCGGTGTGGCAACCATTGTGGCCACCGCCCATGAGAAGAAGGACTACACCCATATCTACCTGCAGATGCGCTCCATGGATCTGACAAACGCCCCTGCCAAATATGCCTATCTGGAGGATCTGTACCGCGAGGCGTGCTACTACGAGGGCAAGCGTCTGTATGCGGAGGGCCGCCCCTATGAGGCCTATGCCTGCTATGCCGAGCTGCCCCCCACCTATAAGGATGTGTCGACCATCCTGCAGCGTCCCTGCTACATGATCCTTGGCATGTGGGAGGATCAGTCAGGCCGCCGCTATATTTTTGACGGAAGCGGCACCTGCAGCCTTGCGGGCGAGAATCTTTACTTCACCATCGACGGTACCGACATGAGCACCGGCAAGGATATCGCCGCCATGACACAGACGCATACCCTCGGCGGAGTGACGAAGAATAATGCATGGCTCCATGACATGCGTTCCGGCACGAAGGTGTCCATCTATCTGACTCGCGTGGCGGAGTGATCCGCAGCCCGGGCAGATGCTTTGTGATACCGAGGTTGTTACAACTTTTCTGCATGAAAAGCAGACAGTCCGGCGTTGTATTGGCAGAAGAAAGGAGGAAATTTCCTCATGAAGAAGATTCTGCTGATGACGATGGTCTGTCTGCTTTTGTGTACCCTGTCTGCCGGGGCGCTGGCGAATGGCTGGGGGCTGCGGGGCGGTGTGCTGAATATCGTCTCCAAGGATGAAACCTATGATGAATATACCGCCGATGCGGACGACGGCAATGCTTCTCTGTATGGCCGTCAGGTGAGCCATGCCATCATGTCCAGCCGCTATCACAGTCAGCTGATCACGGCGTTCAAGGAGGACGGTTTGTGGGCAGCGGATGTGAAATCGACCCTCGCGGTTTACCAGCCCGGCGACAGCCGCGCTGCCTCCCCTTCCCTCAGCCACACAGACAATGGGTTCCGCCTGTCCTATGGCGATCGGGAGTATTACATCTTTGAATATGACGAAGGGGAATATGTGCTCACGCAGGCGGTATTCCATGCAGACTCCAGCTACAGCAACAGTCTTATGCTGCAGGAGGGCGGCTATCTGATCTGGCAGTCCGGACGGGAGAACGCCGGCGAGCCCATCGGTGACGGCATGTGGACGGTGGAGAAGGTCACCCTTGATACCTTCAACATCACCCTCCTGCCCCGCACGATGCAGGATGCGCGCCAGATGAGCAGCGTGGCGGAACGGCTTAAGGCACTCATGTCTTCCGGCCGTTCCTTCGGTGCGGTTCAGCGCTGGCCCGGTGAAAAAAAGGGCGAGAAGCTGGCTGTTTACAGCGCTCCGGACAAGAATTCCTACCGTGCTTCCAGCGGCAAGGCTTCCGTTTCTACCAGCGGCGAAATGCTCCTGCTGGGCGAGTACGGGGACTGGACGCTCGTTTCCTACGAGGTCAGCAGCCGCACGCGCCGCATCGGCTTCGTGAACCGCCGGCTGATGTCTGAACCAGTGGAGCTGCCGCTGACGCAGATCGACGTGCGGCTTGATGCCATCCGGGATACCTATCTCACCGATGATCCCGACGTATCCCAGTACGCGCAGGTGAAGATCCCTGCAGGCACGTCTCTCAAGGGGCTTGCGGTCTACGGAGATTACTATGCCTACGTGGCTTACGAGCAGGCCGGGCAGACCTTCTGGGGATTTGTTCCTCTGCGCGACTTGAACAGCCCTGCTGCCGAAATGGATCTCGCCCAGTGGGACACGGATCTGACGGGTTATGTGCCTTTGCGCTGGGATGTAATGGATCTGCTGATCGGCAAGTGGGAAGCCGTTGAAGCGGCAGACAGCGTCATGACCCGCATGGAGCTTTATTCAAACGGTGCCTATAAGCTCTTCAGCCGCGGCAGCTCCGGCTGGACGGTGATCGACAGCGGTCGATGGCGACTGACCGACTGTCCTGTCGGCGCAGCGTATGCCGAACGTCCCCTCTATGAGGTCACGTTTGTCAACGAGGTTAATGCGGAGATGAAATTCGGCCTGTCCTTGAGCGATGAGGGTGTGATGACCCTGTATACGGATGATTTCGGCGGAGAATATGTACGCAACGAATACTCTACCTATGGAAACGGATGATGACCGCTTCTTTTATCGCAATATAAAATGCCGCAGGGCGCCGAAAAAAGGGGGCTTCCTGCGGCTGCTTGCGTGATGCGGGGAGTTTGGCTGCGCAAATGCAGAAGGGCTGCAAAGGCACTTTTTGGCGAAAACAGATGGGTCAGCCCATCGTTGCTTCGCTGTCGGTCATGTTGGTGGGGGTATTGGTGTCTACCATCGTGCCATCCGTGCTGCCGGGACTGGCGGTATCGCCGCTGCCGGAGGAATTGCGCTGCGCATCCTCCCATGCACGCTGGATGGCCAGCAGAATGTTGCCGTGCTCGCCGCGCAGGGACATGGTTGCGCGGGAGGTCATGTCAGTCAGGGCGGTCCGGTCTGTGTCGCTGAGTGAATCAAAGGCAGCGCCGCTGGACAGGGGTTTGCCGGTTTCGGCAGAGAAATACTGGCTGAACCAGTCGTTGACCTCGTCGATGGTTTTGCCGGTCATCATCTGCTCGTAGGCGTCCATCTGGCTGCGCCATGAGCCGCTGCCGAGCATGTAGCGATCGCCCTGCGCGCCCTTGGTGGTCCAGGCGGCGATTTCTGACATGAAGCTGTCTTCCGTCACATCACCGCCGGGAAAGCCGCTGAATACGGAGGCGCCCCCGCCGAGATTGGGAGAGGCAACCTCCATCTGATCGACGGCGAGGGAGAGAATGCGGCCCTCCTGGTCAAAGCTGGCATGAGCGAATACGACATTGAAGGCATAGACCTGATTGCCATTTGCATCCGTGCCGGGGCCAATGCGGCCGGTAGCGGCCATGCCAACGCCGTCCATGGCGGCGGGAACCGCATTGTCAGCGTCCGGAGCGGGGATCATATCCATGATCATCCCTTCCAAGCCGATGGCGCTGCTGACGGCGGCCTTGATGGCTTCGCTGGTGATGGTTGCGCCGGAAACGCTGTCCACGTCAACGCTGTCTGCTTGTACAATGGCATTGGGCAGTGCGTCAATGGCACGGGTACCTACGCCGTCGGTCTCGTGATGCTCCACAACATTCACGGCGGTGATGTCCGATCCGTTCATGCTCACGGTGACGCGGAGCAGGCCGCCGTAGCCCTGCGCCTCGCCTGTGCGCTGGTCGGCGCTGGCGGTACAGGCGGTCATGCATGCGGCGGCTGCGATACACGTGAGCAGGCTGATGATTCTGCGCATATTGATGATCCTTCCTTTCATGGATTCAACCACAGCATGCCCGTCCGTCTAAAATTTCATGCAGATTTTGCCCATGTTGTCCCGTTCGGCAGGAAAACGGCAAATGAACGGCGAAATAACATAGATGAATATCCCTCACTGTACCCTTTTTGATATGCAAAAATGGTGCGGACAGGCGTCAATGACCATGAAAACCCGCAAAAGGCAGGTGTATCCCATATGAGTAAGAAAATCAAGCGCAAGGATCCCATGAAGGGACTGATCGTCCTGACTGTTCTGCTGGCCCTGCTGGCAGCAGGCACGGTGGTGGGCGGCAGAATGCTGTCCGAGTACCGCGCCGGTCTGCTTGCTGCACAGCAGGAGGAGGTGGAGGAGCGCAACGCCCGCAAACAGGCGGAGTATAACCTCGCCCTGCAGGAGTATCAGGCGGAGGTGGCTGCCAATCAGGCCAACAAATCCTGGCCTGAAGCGGCCCGGGAGGGTTGGGACGTGATCGACCTGACCAACTATCCCCTCGAAGCTCCCGGCACCGAGACTGTCAGCCGCTCGGATATCATGTTCGGCGGTCTGCTGCTGGTTAACGAGTGGCACTCCCGTCCGGGTGATTTCGATGAGAGCGGCATCCTTTCCCTGAGCAGCTATGCCCGTGAGTCGGGGCTGGACAGCTTCTGGGCCGATGCGTCCCGCAAGCTGCACACCGTGGCGATCGACGCGCTGATCGAAGCCCTGAAGGCTGCAAAGGAAGCCGGTCAGGAGCATTATGTGGTAGACTATTCCTACCGCACGTGGGATCGCCAGAATGAGATATTCCAGGAGCAGGTAGAATATTACCGCAGGCGTTACCCCAATTACAGCGACGAGCGCCTGATTGAGCGTGCCAAGACGAAGGTCAACTATCCCGGTACGTCCGAGTTCAACTCGGGCCTTGCCTTCTCGCTGTATCTGTATGAATCCGGCAATGAGGAGCTGCGCAGCACGCCCTTCTATGAGACTGCGCAGGGCAAGTGGTTCTATGAGAACAGCTGGAAGTACGGCTTTGTCTTCCGCTTCCCCACGGTGGGCTATCCTTATGCCGATACGGTTGACAAGACCTACAAGACCGGCATGAGCCAGTCTCTGAACTGCTACCGTTATGTCGGCAAGGGTCACGCGGCCGTCATGAATCATCTGGGCCTGTGTCTGGAGGAGTATGTGGAGTACCTGCAGGAGCATCCGCACATTGCGGTGTTTGAAAACGGCGTGAAGAAGTATGAGATCACCCGTCAGCAGGTGGGCGACGATGTAGCCACCTTCACTGTAGATGTGAACCGCATGACCAATAACTACACCATGTCCCTTGACAACATGGGCGGTGTGGTGACGGTGTACGAGTACTGATTTTTCTGATATAACGGATAAAAAAACGACGCCTCCTGCTGCAGACGAAAACTACGGCAGGAGGCGTCAGATTGTCAAAAAAGCCCGATGACACAGGTGAACGGCCGGAAGGGAAAGCTCTCAAAATACCGGCGTGTGCTTTTTTCAGGGGCGAATTGATCCTATCACTTTTGTCAGATCGCACAAAAGAGCGCGCTTGCTACCGACCACAGTGGAGGTATGTAAGTGCGCTCTTATTCTTTTGCGAAGAGGTGCATTGGTCGCCAGGCTGCAAAGCGGGGCGGCTCCGGCTGCAGAGGATTTTCTGAAGTATTTTACGGCAATACTCGTCAGGACAGCAGCCTCAATCTGCGCAGCCTGCGCTTCAATCGGGGGCCAATGGCCAGCACAGCGGCAATTTTCACCGCATCAAAAGGCAGAAAAGGCAGCACGCATACCAGACATGCAGCTCCTGCTGTCACGCCGGACTGCATACAGTACCAGACAGTCCCCACGGCATAGAGCAGGATCGTCGCGGCGATAAAGACCAGCGCCTGAAAACGGCAGTCGTCCGTCCGGGCGCAGACCGCCCCGGCAAGGAATGTCATGGGCAGATAGCCCACAAGGTATCCGCCGGTCGGGCCGACAAACTGCCCTGCGCCGCCTGTGAAGCCGCTGAGTACCGGCAGCCCCAGCAATCCCAGCAGCAGATAAACCCCGCAGGCAAGCACTGCAAGACGTCCGCCAAGCAGCATCGCCGTCAGCAGCAGCACCGCCGTCAGCAATGACACCGGCACAGGACCAATGGGCAGCGTCAGCGGGCCGACGATGCACAGGAGGGCCGTCAGCATGGCGGCAAGCGTCATCGTTCGCGTAGTCATGGCGATCCTCCTGTCATCGTGCGTCCTGCATGGAACGGCGGGGTCATGCATTTTCGAGCTTCTTTCGGGCCGCGGAAAGCATCAGCTTGATGCGGTTGAGCTGGTTGACCTCACTTGCGCCGGGATCGTAGTCCACAGCGCATATGTTGGCCTCCGGGAACTTCTGGCGGAGCTGCTTGATCATACCCTTGCCGACCACATGGTTAGGCAGGCAGGCAAAGGGCTGGATACAGATGATATTGGGTGCGCCGGACTTGATCAGCTCGATCATTTCGCCCGTGAGGAACCAGCCCTCGCCGTACTGATTGCCGACAGAAATATAGGGTTCGGTCATCTCAGCCATGTGCTCGATGGTCATGGGAACGTCGAAGCGGCGGGAACGGCGCAGCGCGTCCAGCGCAGGCTTTCGGATGGCACGGATGGCTTTCACGCCGAGGACTGCCGTTGCCTCGCTCTGCCATGGACGGCCATAGCTGCGGTGCTGGAATTTGCCGTTGTAGATGCTATAATTGAAGAAGTCCAGCAGATCGGGAACAACAGCCTCCGCGCCTTCCTGCTCCAGCAGGTCGACCAGGTTGTTGTTCGCCGCCGGCATATACTTGACGAGAATCTCGCCGACGATGCCTACGCGGGGTTTGATCAAATCCTCATGGATGGGCAGCTCGTCAAAGTCTGCGACAATCCCGCGGCAGATGTCCGCGAACCGGTAACCTGTCCTGGCATTGGTCAGGCTGTCGATGCAGATGCGTGACCAACGTTCCTTCAGGGCGTTGGCGCTTCCGACCTCCACCTCGTAGGGGCGTGTGCGGTACAGGCAGCGCATCAGCAGATCGCCGTAAACAAGGCCCTGTACCAGTCCCGTCAGCAGCGACGCAGACAGCTTGAACCCCTCGTTGGTTTCCATACCGTTGAAATTGAGAGAAATGACGGGAATATGACCCAGTCCAGCCTTTTCCAGCGCCCGGCGAATGAAGCCGACATAATTCGACGCACGGCAGCAGCCGCCGGTCTGCGTCATCGCCAGCGCCAGATGATCCGTATCGTACTTTCCGGACAGGACGGCCTCCATCATCTGCCCGACGGTGATGATGGACGGATAGCAGGCGTCATTGTTGACATACTTCAGGCCCATATCAATGGCTGACCGGCTGTTGTTCTGCAGCAGCACCACGTTGTAGCCGTGCTGGCGGAACACCGGCTCCAGCAGATCAAAATGCAGCGGAGACATATTGGGCGCGAGGATGGTGTACTTTTCCTGATTCATGGTCCGGGTGTACTCCACGCGCTGATAGCTGGCAGGCGCGGCCTTGGGCAGTACACCCTGACGCTCGCGCTGCGCCATGGCAGCCAGCAGACTCCTGACGCGGATGCGCGCCGCGCCGAGGCTGTTGACCTCGTCAATCTTGATGAGCGTATAGAGCTTGCCGGACTTTTCGAGAATCTCGCAGACCTGATCGGTGGTAACCGCATCCAGACCGCAGCCGAAGGAGTTGAGCTGGATCAGCTCCAGATCATTGCGCGTACGGACAAACTGCGCAGCAAGGTACAGACGGCTGTGGTACACCCACTGATCACTGACTCTCAGGGGATGCTCACCGGTGAAGCTGGCAGGGATGCTGTCCTCCGTCAGGACTGCAAGGCCGTAGGATGCAATCAGCTCGGGCATGCCGTGGTTGATCTCAGGATCAACATGATAGGGACGGCCCGCCAGAACGATGCCCTTGCGGTGATTGTCAGCCATCCACTGCAGGGCGCGCTGGCCCTCGGCACGCACATCGGTCTTGGCGCAGCTCTGCTCCTCCCACGCGGCATGGACGGCCTGACGCACCTCCTTCTCCGGCACGCCGTAGGTCTCCCGGAAGAACCTCACCAGACGGTCTGCGATGACCTTCTCGTTCGTCAGCGCCACAAAGGGCTTCAAAATCCGCACCTTGCCGCTGGTGATGTCCTCCACGTTGGCAGCGATGTTTTCCGGATTCGCAGCAACCATCGGGCAGTTGTAGTGATTCTGTGCCCGTGCAGCCTCCTGGTGCTCATAGAATACGGAGGGGTAGAAGATGGTCTTCACACCGCTGTCAATCAGCCACTGTACATGACCGTGAGCCAGCTTGGCAGGATAGCACTCGCTCTCAGAGGGGATGGACGCCATGCCCAGCTCATAGATCTGCCGGCTGGACGCGGGTGAAACGATCACCCGGAAAGACAGCTTCGTCAGCAGTGTCATCCAGAAGGGAAAATTCTCATACAGATTCAGCACCCGGGGAATACCGATCACGCCGCGCTTTGCCTCGCGCATGCTGAGGGGCTCATAGTCAAACAGGCGCTTGAGCTTATACGCCATGACATTGGGTGCGCCTGACTTTTCTGCGCCTGCACCAAGGCCCTTTTCACACCGGTTGCCGGTAATGTGCCGCCGTCCGCCGGGAAAGAGGCTGACAGTCAGCATGCAGCGGTTGGTACAGCCCTGACAGCGGGCAGTGCGGGTCTGCCACGTAAGGGACAGGATTTCATCAATGGGAAGCATCGCAGAGGGCTTGTCCTTCTGCCCTGACCAGCGCTCCCTTGCGATCAGCGCCGCGCCGAACGCGCCCATGATGCCTGAAATATCCGGGCAGACAGCCTCCACGCCTGACAGCTGCTCAAAGGCGCGCAGCACAGCCTTGTTGTGGAACGTGCCGCCCTGCACGACGATATGGCTGCCCAGATCCTTCGCATCCGCCAGCTTGATGACCTTGAACAGCGCGTTCTTGATCACCGAGCAGGCAAGACCGGCGCTGATGTCCTGCACGGATGCGCCCTGCTTCTGCGCCTCCTTGACGTTGGAGTTCATAAACACAGTGCAGCGGGTGCCCAGATCAACAGGATGCCTGGCAAACAACGCTTCGGCGGCAAAGCCCTCCGCCGTATAACCCAGAGAATTGGCGAAGTTTTCAAGGAAGGAGCCACAGCCGGAGGAGCAGGCTTCGTTGAGCAGGATCGTATCCACCGATCCGTTCTTGAGCTTGATGCACTTCATGTCCTGACCGCCGATGTCCAGCACACAGTCAACCTCAGGGTCAAAGAAGGCGGCAGCTGTGGTATGGGCGATGGTCTCCACCTCGCCGTCATCAAGACAGAAAGCGGATTTCAGCAGGTTCTCGCCATAACCGGTGGCGCATGCGCGGGCAATGCGCGCTTCCTTCGGCAGCTTTTCGGACAGCTCCTGAATGGCACGGCGGGCCGTGTCAATCGGGCTGCCCTGATTGCCGGCATAGAAGGAGTAGAGCAGCTCTCCCTCGCTGCCGATGAGAGCTGCCTTGGTCGTGGTGGAGCCCGCGTCGATGCCAAGGAAGCATTCGCCCGTATAAGCGCTCAGGTCGCCGCGCTTCACCTTCGCCTTGTGATGGCGGTGACGGAAGGCAGCATATTCATCCTGATTGTTGAACAGGGGCGCAAGGTGCTTCAGCCCGAAGGTGAGCATCACGCCCTGGGACAGACGCTCCAGCAGGGAATCCATCGGGACGGGCGCATCGTTCACAGCCTCCTGTGCTGCCCCTGTGGCGGCAAACAGGTGGCTGTTGGCGGGAATGACGGCCGTCTCGTCCGTCAGCTTCAGCGTACGCACGAAGGCCTGCCGCAGCTCCGTCAGGAAGTGCAGCGGGCCGCCGAGGAATGCCACATTGCCGCGAATCGGCTTGCCGCACGCAAGACCGGAGATGGTCTGATTCACCACCGCCTGAAAGATGGACGCTGCCAGGTCCTCCCGCGGAACACCCTCGTTAATCATAGGCTGGATGTCGCTCTTGGCGAACACGCCGCAGCGTGCCGCGATGGGATAGAGCTGATGGTATCCCTTTGCCAGCTCATTGAGCCCCGATGCATCGGTCTTAAGCAGCGCGGCCATCTGATCGATAAAGCTGCCCGTGCCGCCGGCACACACGCCGTTCATGCGCTCCTCAAGCCCGCCGGTGAAGTAGATGATCTTCGCATCCTCGCCGCCCAGCTCAATGGCCACGTCGGTTTGGGGAGCCGCCTTCTGAAGCGCGCCCGCCACCGCCACAACCTCCTGCACGAATCCCACATGCAGCGCCTCGGCAAGGGAAATCGCGCCCGAGCCCGTCATACGCACGCGCAGCTCACAGGGCCCCAGCTTCTCCCGGGCTTCGCGCATCATTTCTGCCAGCGTCTCCTGCGTGCGGGCGCTGTGACGGCGATATTCACCATAAACCATGCCGTCCGCTTCATCCAGCAGAACCAGCTTCACCGTCGTTGAACCAATATCGATACCAGCTTGATAAATCTTCATGGATAATACCCTCGATCCGAATCAGACTGTCAAAAGCAGACAGATCAAAGAAAATAAATCGTTTTCGCAACAAAACAAATTCGCTGCAATTTGATCAAATTCGGTGCGATCCTGCCAATTCCTTCTTAATATGAAGAGAAACAAACAAAAAACGGCATTCTGCGCTCCGCCGTTTATCATATTTCGTCTCTGTGAATTGCGGATGAAGTGCGCATAAGCCGCCGCAGCGCCGGACATCCTCCATGCCAAAGGAGGTGCGCCATGGCCATCCTGATCCTGCTGTTGCTGCTGCTGCCGACCCTGCGCGCCTGCCGACGCATTGCCTCCCTGCGCCGGAGGGGGATGTCTGCCCAAGCACAAAAGCAGTACCGGATTGCTGCATGGCGCCTGGGCAGTCTGATCTGGCTGGCAATGGCAGTACAGGAGCTGATCCTCCTGAAAGGCGGACAGCTGACATGGCGCACAGGATTGCCGCTGCACCTGTGCAGTCTGCTGGGCGTACTGACATTGCCGATGCTGCTGACAGGCCATCCCGTGCTGCGCAGCGCTGCTTTTTTTGCCGGAATGCCCGGCGCAGCGCTGGCGCTGGCATATCCAGCCATGCTGGCAACTCCATGGCCGCGCCTGACGTCACTGGCCTTTCACACGCTGCACGCCGGACTGATCTGCGCGCCGGTGCTGTCCATGAGTCTGGGCTGGCGACCGCGCGCAGCCGACGCTGTGTCCGCATGGTTCTTTCTGCTGCTGGCGTGCATTGCATCCGCTGCGGCAAATACGCTCACCGGCGGAAATTACCTGTTTCTGGCCGGACCTGTGTCCGGCACGCCGCTGGAAGCCATGGCGCAGTATGGACTTGCCGTGTATCGCGGTCTGCTGATGTTTAGCGCCACATTTGTCCTGACCATCGAGGCCGCTGCGGTGCATGCGCTGGAAAAACGACGATACTCAGCCTGATGATGCACATCGGTATAATCCTCTTCCTGCCCCGTCCATTCCTGGTATTTTGTAAAATCCTTGTTGATTCTGCGTGAAAACTGTGTTAAAGTAAAGGTGTCTGCGGTTTTTCGCGGACGGTGCATGCTTTTCCCGGATCAAGATTGACCTGCGGAGGATCAACATGGAACTGACATTTGACGTAATTGCAAAGTGTATATTGGAGCTGGCGGCAGGTCTGGGCTTGTTCCTGTTCGGCATGAACACAATGAGCGAGGGCCTGGAGCGCGTGGCTGGCAAACAGCTCAAGAGCCTCCTGGGCGCGGTGACCAAGAACCGCCTGATGCAGGTGCTGCTGGGCTTTGTCATCACCGTGCTGATGCAGTCGTCCTCCGCGACGACGGTCATGCTGGTGGGCTTTGTCAACGCCGGCATCATGGAGCTGGCACAGGCCGTGGGCATTATCATGGGTGCAAACATCGGCACCACGCTGACCGTCGTGATGATGTCCGTGAAGCTCGATTTCCACTTCATCTTCTGCTTCATCGGCTGCATTCTGCTGTTCCTGCCGTCCAAGCACAAGACGCTCCGGTCCATCACGCCGGTCATCTTTGGTCTGGGCGCGCTGTTCATCGGTATGAAGTTCATGTCCGGCGCGATGGAGCCCCTGCGTGAGTACGAGGGATTCCGTAATGCGCTGGCCAGCGTGCAGAATCCCTTTGTTGCGGTGCTGATTGGCGCGGGCATCACGGCGCTGCTGCAGTCCTCTGCGGCATCCATCGCCATCCTGCTCAGCCTTGCGGAGCTGGGACTGATCGGCTTTGACATGTGCATCTTCATCCTCTTCGGCCAGAACATCGGCACCTGCATCACCGCCGTGCTGGCCTGCATGGGCACCAACGCCACTGCCAAGCGCACAGCCACGGTGCATCTGCTGTTCAACTGCATCGGCACGGTGATATTCATCATCATTGCAATGATCCTCCCCCTGGCAGAGTGGATCGAGGCTGCTGTGCCCGGCAATATCAGCATGCAGATTTCTGTGACCCACATCATCTTCAACCTTGTCACCACCTGCCTGCTGCTGCCCTTCGCCAGCCAGCTGGAGAAGATGGCCTGCATCCTCATCCGCGAGGACGGCGCGGAGAGCGAGGCCATGAAGCTCATGCACTTTGACGAACGCCTGCTCAAGACCCCTGCCGTCGCCGCCGAGCAGCTCTTCAACGAGGTGCAGCGCATGGGCGACATTGCCATGGCAAACTTCCGCAAGGCCATGGAGTGCTTCAACGAGTGGGACGAGGATAAGTCTGCCGAGCTGCTGCGCAATGAGGACGTGCTGGACTTCCTCAACAAGGAGATTACCACCTGTCTTGTGGATGTGAAGGGCCTTGATCTGAGCGACCGCGATACTCGCCTTGTCGGTTCGCTGTTCCATGTAGTCAACGATATGGAGCGTGTCGGCGACCATGCGCAGAACATCCTTGAGGCTGCGCAGCTTCGCCATCAGGAAGAGATCAAGTTTTCCACCAAGGCTGTTCAGGAGCTGGACGATCTGTCTGCCATGGTTTCCGAGCAGCTTGACCGCGCAATGCGTATGTTCCGCGACCAGATCTCCGGCAGCGATGTGCGCCAGACCATTGAGTCTGCCGAAGAGCAGATCGACAACACCACCGAGGCGCTGCGCCAGCATCATGTGGATCGTCTCAAGCAGCACAAGTGCTCTGCCAAGAACGGCATGATCTACCTTGACATCCTGACCAACCTTGAACGTATCGGCGACCATGCCGAGAACATTGCCACCTCCGTGGACAAGGGCGGCGCTGCCCACCACGCGGCATAAACTGCAAAGCAAAGCGGCATATCCGGCACAATGACCGGATACGCCGCTTCTATTTTCCCGAGAAGTGGAAGGGCCTCCGCTTCTGCGGAAGCGGGCACGCGGGCCTTCCGACATCTCTCATGAGGCGTTTTTTGACAGTCTGGGGACAGCGTCCTGTCTTTGCAGGAAGCTTTCCCCTCTTGGCGGGGGAGTTCTTAAGGATGAATTTATCCCACAACGAAAAAAGACGAGCATCCGACGTTGGATGCTCGTTTGCTTATGTGGCCCAACAAACGCAATGCACCGGAACGGTGCGTATAATTGCGCCCTCCCTACATAATGGGAAATGAATTTCTCGTCTCCTCAACAAATTGGAATTCGTCTGCCTGTTAAGTAACTGCTTTGTTATCTTCGGAGTACCACAAATATATGGAATACACTAACATGACAACTAAGCCACCTACCAAAGTAAGATTCAATTTGATTACAAACATTGATAGCAGCGTGTTTATCAATCCGTGAAAAACATTACAAGCAAATACACATTGTGTTCTTTTATAAAGTGCAGCCAAAAAGAAGCTCAATAACACACCTAGCACCAAGAAGAATGGAAATGCCATGTTTTGCTGAGAAGAACCTTCTACAAACCAAAGCGGAATATGCCAAATTCCCCATACTGTACCAGTAATTACTGTTGCGACTGGAAACGGAAGCAGTCTTTCCAATATAGGCTGCATGATGCCACGCCACCCTAATTCTTCTTCTCCACCATATATAAACACTGCTTGAAGAAAAACAATCGGCATCAAGTACCATGGCAATGCTGGGTTAAGTTCCATTGACGAAATACCGATTACTGCTATTGCCATAGCAACCAATGTCCAAAAATAAAATATCGTTTTTCTTTTATAATGGAAAACGAATTTAATAACTGACTTGAATGATAGTTTTTCTTCCATCACAAATAACGATGCTATTGTCGGTCCAAAACCACCTATAATATGCAATACCGTACCTATTGGATGTGTGAAAGATATAGCACTTAATTTTATTAAAATGGCCAGCGAACCCCATGCTAAGCCTGTAATAGCAAATGTTATTATTAGGAATTTACGCAAACGCTTCGTTTCCATTTTGTATACACCCTTTGTCAAATTCAAGTTTGTCGCTTTCATTCTATCACGCAGAACAAGAAAAAGCAAGCCTTGGCGAGCTTGCTGCTTCGGCATTTCTTTGGTGCAAAGCGAAGGATAAAACCTTCCTTTCCACCACTCTTACTGATGCTGCACAGTTTTTCTGTTTATCCTGAAAACGAATGTTATTTTTCACGCGCTTCCCCAGACTCTTGACAAGCCCTCCTGATGGTGCTATCATCCCGTAAAATCGACATCCTGACCGGAGGGTTTCATTATGAAAGCATCCTCGCGCCGCATTGATATGACTCAGGGGCCTATCATCCGTCAGGCGCTTCTCTTTGCCCTGCCCATCGTGGCAGGCAGCATTCTTCAGCAGCTTTACGGCACGGTGGATACGCTGGTCGTGGGCAATTACTGCGGTTCTGCCTCCCTTGCGGCTGTCGGCACCGGCAGTCAGCCGATCGAAATGTTCCTGTGCCTTTTCATGGGACTGGGCACAGGCGTATCCATTCTGGTGAGTCAGTACACCGGCAGCGGCGATACAGCCCACCTGCAGCGGGTTGTGCGAGGGGCGATCACGTTCCTGTACCTTTGCGCCGTTCCACTAACGGTGCTGGGCTTCTTTTTCGGACCGCTGCTGCTGAGGCTGATGCAGGTACAGCCGGAAGCATGGGAGCAGGCAGTCAGCTATGTTCGCATCCTGTTTCTGGGCACACTGGGCAATCTGGGCTACAACGTGAATGCAGGCATACTGCGCGGTCTGGGTGACAGCCGGGCAACGCTCCGCTTCCTGATCATCTCCTGCTGCGTGAACATCGTGCTGGACGTACTGTTTGTAGCGGCCTTCCACATGGATGCGGCAGGCGTGGCGCTGGCGACGTCCATTGCCATGTTCGCCTCCTGGTTCTGCTCCATCCGCTACATTCAGCGCCGCTATCCGGAGCTGGGCTGCACACTCCTGCCCCGCGGCGCAGACAGGGACGTCCTGAAGGAGATCATCCGCATCGGACTGCCGCTGGGCCTGAATCAGTCGATCTACTCCGTGGGACACTTCGTCCTGCAGGCACTGGTCAACGGTCAGGGTGTTGTGTTCGCCGCAGCCTGCACAGTGGGCGGCAAGATCAACGGCATGGCAAACGTGGCCATTCAAGCCCTTGCGTCCTCGGCGTCGGCCTTCTCCGGGCAGAACCTCGGCGCAAAGCGGTATGACCGTCTTGTCCGCGGCGGATGGCGCATTCCGCTTTTCACCGGCGCGCTGACGCTCTCGGCAGGCCTGCTTTTCACGATGCTGTGCGAGCCGCTCCTGCGCCTGTTCAACGACGATCCGGAGGTGCTTGCCCTTGCTGCACGCTACGTCCGCGTGGTGCTGCCCTCCTGCTGGATGTATTCGGTGTTCAACTGCATCATCTCCTTCGTCAACGGCATGGGCCTGTTAAAGTACTCCACTGCGGTAAACATCCTGGTGCTGTGGGTGGTGCGCATTCCTGCGGCACTGGCCATTTCGCTCCTGTGGGACGGCTCATGGGTCATGCTGTGTTATCCGGCGTCCTTCGCAACAGGCATGATTGCAATGCTCCTCTTCTTCCTTTCCCGGCGCTGGAAGGAAACCCTCGCCCTTGCAAGGGCCATGGAGGGCTGATCCAATACGCAACGGCTTCTGCACCCTTTCTTGGGCATGCAGAAGCCGTTTTTTCCTGCACTTGTCATCCGCATACAGCTGTGATAAAATCAGAAAAAAGCTTGTATCTGACAGGAGGACGACCACATGGCCATCACCATTCATATCTTCTATACCGGCGCTCCGGATCACGCCAGACAATTTGCGCAGGAGATGCTTTCGTCCGGCATTGTGGATGCGATTCGTTCCGAGGAAGGCAACATGCGCTACGAATACTTCTTCCCGGCAAACGACGACAGCACCGTTCTCCTGATTGACAGCTGGACAAGCCAGGAAGCCCTGGACGCGCATCATGCTTCGCCGATGATGCAGCAGATCATCGACCTGCGCGAGAAATATGATCTGCGCATGACCGTCGAACGCTACATCTCCGATCCATCGGGTATTCCCGCCAGAGATCAATCCTTTATCAAAAAATAACGAACGAAACAACGGCTTCCGCACCCCGTTCGCGGGCATGCAGAAGCCGTTGTTTCTTAATTGCTGGAAATCAGAGCTCGCCGACTCCAGCCAGATCGATCGGTTTTGGGCAGTTCCGCCTGCTGCGCGCGGTCATTATGCATTCTCCTCGATCAGATCCGGCAGCGCATTCAGCGTCACAAAATAAGGATCGTGGTACACCTCGCGCAGCCTTTCGGCGGTATTGAACTCATCGCTGGTCAGCCAGCGGGTGTGCCAGGTCATGAACCATGCCCATGGCGCATGCTCCTCCTGCAGCTGCTGACGGGTCGGGATTTCGCCGTTCTCATGGTAGCAAACAGGCATGCCCTTGGGGGCGATGGCAGCGCATTTACGGTACAGCGCCCCCTGCGCGCCGCCCTGATAGCTGTCACCGCCAAGGATGTCCACGCAGTCATCTCCCGGATACCACGGCGCAAGATCACCCGGCGCATCGGAGAAGCCCAACACCCAGATGAGGTTGTTCAGCCCATGAACACGTGTATAGCGGTCATACATCAGCCTCCACAGCTTCACAAAGCCCTCTGCACCGCCCCGGCCCCACCAGAACCAGCCGCCATCCATCTCGTGGAAGGGCCGCCACAGCACAGGTACGTCGCTGTTTTGAAGCCGCTTCAAATAGGGAACGGCGCGATCCATTCCGGCAATCAGGTCAGCGTGAGCCTTCGTACCCTCGGTGAAGGCTGCGTTCCAGTCCAGTTCATCATCCTTGCACTGCTGGTAGGTAGAGGCGAAGTCCGGCCCCGTGTGCCAGCAGATGGTGACGATGCCGCCCCGCGCATGCCAGTCAACCGCACGGCGCACCACGCCCAGAAAGTCGTTATCAAGAAAGTCAAGGCCGCGGATCGCCGGCATCCGGCCTGTCTTCATGACAAGGTAGTTTATTTCATGCTCGGTAGTTGCGCACCACTGGGACTCCATCTGACCGGTCAGACACCTTTGGCCGCGCAGGGAGCAGATGTATTCATACAGACGGACAGCAGCAGGGATGGCATGGGGATTCGTAAGAGTGCGGGGCATAAGAAAACCTCCTGCATATTGGGATTGTGTGCAGTATAGCAGACTAACAGCCATTAGGCAATGGGTATGTCATCATGCTGACGGCAAATGTAATGTTGATACAAAAAGATGAGACCGTCAGGCCTCATCATGTTGTTCATTGCAGGAGCAGTTCACGCATCTGCGTCCATGTGATGCATGCTGCGGATGTGGGAAAGTTGTGGATAACTTTACGGCAGATTCTGAAGGGAATATCCCCCGTAGTAGCAGGCCTCCAGCATTGCGCGGGCGACGCCGAGGGTGATGTAATCGCGTTCTTCAAAGCCATAGTCCCTCTGGAAAGCCTTGACAGCCCGTTCGGTGCCCTCGCCGTACTTGCCGTCGATGGAGCTGTTGTAGTATCCCAGCTTGGACAGACAGACCTGCACCCAGCGCGCACCGGTCGTCACATGCGGGATCATGTCGCGCAGGTTGCTGTAAATCTTCTGCATGCTTCCTGCAGAGCCGCCGGTCATGATGCTGCTCATCTCGTTGTAGAAGCCGCCGACATAGACCGGAATCGTATTGCCGCCGAAATATTCTACCAGCTCATCAATGACCTTCTGATCGACCTGACCGTTGTGACTGCGGTAACCGCGCGACTTCATGAAGCGTTTGATCTCATCCACGGTATGGGAGCCGAGGCTGCCGGTTACATCCCAGATATCGCCCTGATAGTATTCGCCGGTCGCCTTGAGCTGCGTCTGCACCCAGAACACGACCATGTTCATGCTCTCCTTGGGATATACCTTGCCGTTCAGACGTGGAACGCCCATGTCGTACGGTTCGCTGCTGCCGTAGGCCATGGCGGAAACAGCGCTTGACAGGAGCATCAGCGCCAGCAGCAGGGACAGATACCTTTTCATCGGATCACGCCTTTCAAAGAGATTTTGCTGGATATCTGTATTGTAGCGCGATTGAGAAAAATTGTCAATCTGTTCGATGAGGTTCAGAAGACAGGTTCAGCTGCAGCGACGGCATGACAGACCTGACGGCATAGCCGAAGAAGCTGGACTCAGGAGCCATCCACTTTCATTTCTTGACGCGTTTGCGATGAAGCGGCAAATTGGGATTTACCAGTATGATGCGTGAGCAGCGCTCCCGTGTTCCATGTACCGCACGCGTTCCGCCAAGACGGTGCGGCTGCCGCTCAACCCGCAAAGGAGCAATGCGGCGGCTTTGCGCCGCTTTCGACGCGCGAAAGCGGCTCCCTGCTGCAAACCAATTCTGTATGGAAGAAAATGCATATCCACAAAAATAACTTCAGGATTTGTGGTGCTAATCTGAATTATTTGTTGACTTTTGATTTGCAGGTTGTCGGATGTGCTGCTTCTTCTTTCTCAATCCTGAGAAAGAAGCAAAGAGGGCCAGAGGGGG
>JAFTWV010000082.1 GCA_017465155.1 Clostridia bacterium | reverse complement strand
GTCGCAGCCGCTGCCGCGATTTTGACGGGTGTAGGTCGTGCCGCTGCACTCGTCGCACTTGTCGCAGCCGCTGCCGCAATTTTGACGGGTGTAGGTCGTGCCGCTGCACTCGTCGCACTTGTCGCAGCCGCTGCCGCAATTTTGACGGGTGTAGGTCGTGCCGCTGCACTCGTCGCACTTGTCGCAGTCGCTGCTGCGATTCTGACGGGTATAGGAGCTGGCATTGCAGCCGCAGGAGAAGTCGCGCACATAGGTGTTGTCATCACAGCACTCTACATACAGGCTGCGGCTGCCACAGGTCGCGTTATTGCAGCCGCAATCTCCCGAGCGATACTGCTTCCCGCACTCGCAGTCGCCGCTGCGGTTTTGACGGATACAGGTCTCGTTCTGGCCGTCATTGTCGCAGCTGTCGCTGCTGCGGTTCCGGCGCGCGTTGGTATAGACCACCGAACCGCAGCCGTTATTGCAGCCGCAGCGATTCCAGCCGCAGTTGCTGCAGTTGTCGCAGCCGCAGTTATTGCAGCCGCAGTTGCCGCAATTCCAGTTGACGCTGCCCCAGCTGCCGTCGAGGGAAACGAAGCCCGAATTGCAGTTGTTGCAATTATTCTGCATGCACGAAGCACTTCCTTACATTCGATGATAGCGGGGGGATATGACCCTTCGCTGCTTCATCCTATGCCATGGAAGTGCTTGTGTGCGGTGTTCAGTTGTTCTTCCGCTCGTACCCGAAATGGCGCACGATCATCTCCGCCGCCTCCTCCGGAGCAAGGTTCGTGTTGTCGATACGCAGGTAGCTTTCCGGGGCGATCCCCAGCCGGGACACGACCTCCCCCGGCTCGGACACGCAGCGGTAGCGGGTCTCAGCAGACAGGAAGCGCGCTTCGGACAGCGCCACGTCCCGCTTGCTGGCCTTCTCCTTCAGGCGATTCTCCGTGCGGTTTCGCACGAGGCGCACGTCCTGCGGTGCGATCAGCTCCACATAATCAACCTGCGCCCCTGCATTACGGTACATCTCCGACAGCCGGCGGACGTACTCAAAATCGTGCGGCTCGTCAAAGGCCCAGATGAAGGTAAAGATCAGCCCGTAATTGTCCGTTCTCACAAACTCCTCAAAGACTACCTGCCGCAGCCGTTCCGTCACCGCGCCGTTATAGCAGCCGAACAGCTCGATCACCGGCTCGATGGTCATGTGGTTGTGGAACAGCTTCATCGGCGTGATGCGCGCAACCTGCTGCCCGACCGTCATTTTACCCGCAGCATGGGCGCCAAAGATGAAAAGCAGTCTCATATCATTTCCTCCTTCAGTACATGCAGCATCCGGCAGACGAATTCCGCCGTAATCTGCGATGCGCGGGCACAGTTTTCCTCGAAGGCCTCCGTACCGCGACGGGCAGGCGTGTCCGTCATGGTACGAACGGCGATGAACGGCACGCTGTTGACATGGCAGACATGTGCGACAGCAGCCGTCTCCATATCCACGCTCAGCGGATGGAAACGGACGTTGATGTGCTCCCGTCCCTCATCGGCGATGAACTGCTCTCCTGTGACCATCCGTCCAAAGCGCACCTGCGGCAGACCTTCCGCCGCCCGTCGCGCTGCTGCCAGCAGCCCTGTATCCGCACGGAAGTACGCATCTGCCATCCACGGATGAAAGCCCGTCAGGATGTGCTCCGCCACGTCATGGTACGCAGCTTCCGTGCAAACCACAGTATCGAATACGCGCAGACTCTCGTCCATCGCCCCGGCTGTTCCGGCATTGATGACCGCATCGCAGCGGTACGTGTCGATCAGCAGCTGCGCGGCGATGGCGGCATTCACCTTGCAAACACCAGAATACACCACCACGATCTCCGCGCCCGCGAGGCAGCCCTCGCGGAAGGTCAGCATGGCTTTCCCGCTGACTGCCGTTTCCGCCAGCAGGGGCAGGAAGGGTGCAAGCTCACGATCACCCGCACAGAGGATTCCGATCCGCATGTCATGTACCTCCCGATATGCCCTCCCGGATGCGCATCAGGCTGGCGTTCATCTCGTCATACCTGATCGTGCCATCCTCGTTAACCGCCGTGGCTTCGCAGGTAAAATCGCCCTGATATCCTCTGTCATGCACGAAAGCGAAGAACCGGTCAAAGTCAATGGTTCCCCTGCCCAGCTGCTTCACGCTCATGTTGGCCCAGTCCATGTGACCACCGGTATAATCATTCACGTGGAAGTGGGCGATATGAGGCCAGAGCCAGGTGCTTTCCGGCGCATACAGCATCTCCAGCTGGCTGTGGAAGGCCGCCATCTTCGTGTCGAAGGTGAAACGGATGTCAGGGTAAGCATCTGCCAGCGCGCGCATATGGGTCATGGGATCGAGGGTATTGCACAGCACGTTCTCCACAGTCAGAACAAGTCCGCATTCCTCCGCAGCGGCCCGCAGCACCGGGTACGCGGCAATGTTGCGCTCAATATGCTGGTCAGAAGCCTGTCCCGACCACAGGTGCAGCACCAGCAGCCTGCTGCCGATGGCTGCCGCCAGGTCGCAATCCGCACGGAACATCGCCATTGCGTCAGGAAGGTTATCCTCGCTGATCCACTGGCCGATCTGCTTGGTCATGTGAAACACCGGCACGTCATATGCAGCCAGCACCTCAGCCAATGCCGCTGTCTGGTCATGCCAGCTCTGATACATCATGAATTCCAGCCCATTGCAGGCAAGCCTCGGCATGATCTCACGCAGCATGTGGTAATTGCGTCCGTTCCTCTTTGTGATGATCGCTCCGGTGGAGCAGAGAATGCGGTTCATTGATCATTTTTCTCCTTTGTGCGCGGCCTTCCACGCCTTGATCTCCTCCAGACGCGCCTTGTAACGCGCCTCGAGTCCCTCTTCCGTGGGGCGGTAGTATTCCCGTCCGCGCAGGCTCTCCGGCAGGCACTCCATAGCGGTCAGCTTCTCCGCCGCATCGTGGGCGTACTCGTAGCCCTTGCCGTAGTCAAGCTGCTTCATGAGGGTGGTCGGCGCATTGCGGATGTGCAGCGGCACCGGCTCGGCAATCTGGCTGGCCGCGTCTTTCTTTGCCGTCTCATAGGCGATATAGAGCGCATTGGACTTGGGCGCCATGGACATATACACCACCGCCTGGGTCAGGTGCACAGAGCACTCCGGCATGCCGATGAAATGGCACGCCTGATACGCCGCCACGGCAATCTCCAGTGCCCGCGGATCAGCCAGGCCGATGTCCTCCGAGGCGAAACGCGTCACCCGGCGCGCAATGTACAGCGGATCCTCGCCGCCCTCGAGCATCCGGGCCATCCAGTAGACTGCCGCGTCCGGGTCAGAGTTGCGCATGGATTTGTGCAGGGCACTGATCAGGTCATAATGCCCGTCGCCCTTCTTGTCATAGAGCAGCGACCGCCTCGAGGTACACTGCTGCACGGTTTCTTCGGTAACGACGGTCGAGCCGTCCCCCTGCACGTCGCCGTTGAGAACCACCATCTCCAGCGTGGACAGGGCTGTGCGGGCGTCACCGTTGGCAAATGCTGCGATGGCTTCGATCAGCTCGTCCGGCATGACAATTCTCTGACCGCCAAATCCGCGCTTATCCGTCAGCGCCCGGCGAAGAAGCATCGTCAGCTCCTCCGTCCTGAGCCCCTGCAGCACGAATACCTTGCACCGGGACAGAAGCGCGCTGTTCATCTCAAAGGAAGGGTTCTCCGTCGTCGCGCCGATCAGGATGATGCTCCCCTTCTCCACAAAGGGCAGGAAGGCGTCCTGCTGAGCCTTGTTGAAGCGGTGAATCTCATCCACAAAGACAATCGTCCGCAGGCCGATGCGCCGACTCTCCTCCGCCTCCTGCATCACCGCGCGGATCTCCTTGACGCCGCTGGTCACGGCAGAGAAGTCCACAAAGCGCGACTGCGTGCGGCCCGCGATGATCCGCGCAAGGGTCGTCTTGCCCACGCCCGGCGGTCCCCAGAAGATCATTGATGAGATCATATCCCCCTCGATCAGCCTGCGCAGCACCTTACCCGGGCCCAGCAGATGCGTCTGCCCGGCAAATTCATCCAGCGTTGATGGGCGCAGACGGGCCGCAAGAGGCTGAAGCGCATGATCATCTTCCATGAACATCGTCGTCTGTTCCATCATGATCTCTCCTTCAACTGTTTTTCTCCGGCAGACGCATCATAAGCGCCTACTTTGCGATCGAGGCATGCTTGCCGCGTTTTCCTCATAGAACTGCCTTTTCAGCAGCAGGAAATCCTGCAGACGCAGCAGCACATAATACAGCACCGCCCGGCTCTCAAACTCCCCGCGTGCCACAGGCAGTGCCTGCGCACGCATGCTGTTCAGCACGCCATCCAGCGCCGTCAGCAGGGCAGCAACATCGTTTTCCATGTGATACTCATCCGCAACACGGGCAATCAGTGCGCACACCTCGTCATGCTGCGGAGTCAGCGCATCGATCCGCCCCATGGCGGAAGCAATCTGCGTGAGAATCTTGCGCTGATTGGCTCGCATCTGCACATACCGGATGGGATAGAGCGGCACATCGCCCAGCTGATTGTCCGCATTGGTAACGGCAACCTTCTCCGCAGCAGTCAGCTCCGTTTGCAGCGCTTTCAGGGCGGCAGCAGCATCCTCCCGGCGGGACAGGGCATGCAGCGCCTCCTTCATCAGGCTGTCCACCTCCGCCAAATGCGCCCGCATCCGCTTTTCGTCCGCCCGCAGATGCAGATTGACCAGTATGCCGCAGCCCGTGCCGATCACAAACAGCAGCACCTCGTTGCCGATCATCGTCCACGTCATCTCTCCTGCCGACATGAAATGGGTGATCAGCACAGAAATCATCGCAATGGCATACGTCCATCCGCAGGCATAGCACACCACCGCAAACACAAACAGGTACACCGTGAAGGCCCCCAGCGTGAAGCCCAGCAGGCCATAGCACACCGCGGCAATCGCCAGCGCCGAGGCCAGCGCCATCATCCGCGCGCCTGCAATCCGCAGCGTCTCCCGCTTTGTCCCCATGATGGACAGCACCGTGATGATCCCCGCCGTCGCGCTGTACTGCAGCTTCAGAAGATTTGCCAGCAAAATCGCCAGCGCAGCGCCAAGCGCCACTTTCAGTCCCATGAGGATGTATGTCCTGTTCAGATGCATCCATATCCCTCCTGTCACGAATGAGAATAGGTATTCGCCATGCTTGATTCATTTTCCTGCATATGCATCCCGATGGTACGCAAAAGGCCGCCGGCACTGCCGACGGCCTCAGACTGTCAAAAAAGCTCCACGGGAGGTGTCAGAGGGCCCGCAGGCCCTCTGACTGTAATCGTATCGCGGGGCTTTGCCGCGAGTTGTTTTGTCAAGGGTGTTCTCTCCAAAACCTCAAAAATAACCGTAGTCGTGCTACTTTTCTAAGCACGAATAACCCTTAAAGCCATCTGTTGTAGCCAACGCTGCAGCAGACGGCTTTTATATCTG
>JAFTWV010000081.1 GCA_017465155.1 Clostridia bacterium | reverse complement strand
CCTGAATTTCCGCTTGCAGCGGAAGCAATCCTCTGCAAAGTCGCCGCATGGCTCCTTTGTGAGTTGAGCGGCAGCCGCACCGGCTTGGAGGAACGCATGCGGTGCATGGAATGCAGAAGCATCGCTCACGCATTAAACTGACAAATTCAAATTTATGTCTTCACTTAAGAATCAGATCGCACTTGCGCACCACATCTATGGACGGTGTGCGCTCTTCATGCGCGATCTGACGAAGAATGATTAGAAATTCGGCCCAGACAAAGCACGTGGCAGTTTTGCCGGCTTCTGCACGGTTGCGAAAGCAGGAGGGAGATGGTATAATACCGGTACAAGGCTGCGTGGAACGTTGATGACGGAGGCGATCACATGCTGAAACGATGGGGAATCTTCCGCGGCGTGAATCTGGGAGGATGGCTCTCCCAGTGCGATTACAGTGAGCAGCGGCTTGCGTCGTTTATCACCGGGGAGGACTTTGCCCGCATTGCCTCCTGGCAGGTGGATCATATCCGGCTGCCTGTCGATTATAATGTGCTGCAGAATGAGGACGGGAGCTGGCGTACGGACGGCTTTGAGCGGATTGACTGGGCGCTGTGCATGTGCAGGCAATACGGGCTGAAAATGGTGCTTGATCTGCACAAGGCCGCCGGTTTCTACTGGGATGTGCCTGCGGGGCGGATGCGGACGGAGCTGTTCAGTGATGCAGGGTATCAGGAACGCTTCTGGCGGCTGTGGGAGGAGCTGGCGCGGCGCTATGGCGGCTGCTCCGACTGCGTGGCATTCGAGCTCCTCAACGAGGTGACGGAGCCGCGCTTCATCAATCCGTGGAATGATCTGTGGCAGGAGGCTGTCCGGCGCATCCGGGCCATCGCACCGGATACGCTGATCCTTGTGGGGAGCTATGATTATAACAGTGCCGCTGCCGTGCCGGCGCTGGCTCTGCCCACGGATGATCGTGTGGCGTACAACTTCCACTGCTATGATCCGCAGCCCTTTACGCATCAGGGCGCATACTGGGTTGATGCGCTGGATAAATCTGTGCGCATTTCCTTTGAGGAAAGCGGCGTTACGCAGGAGTATTTTGAGGCGATCTTTGCTCCTGCTGTTCAGGCGGCGAAGGAGCGGGGCGCGGCCCTCTACTGCGGCGAATACGGCGTGATCGACGTGGCTTCTCCGGAGGATGCGGTGAAGTGGATCCGAACGATCAACGCAGTATTCGGGCGGCACGGAATCCCGCATTGTATCTGGAATTACAAGGAAATGGATTTCAGCCTCATCGATTCCCGGCGCGATCACGTTCGCGCGGAGCTGGTGAGTCTGCTGTGACAGCGCAGGGCTCTGGAGCACATCCGGGGCCTTTTTTTTGATGCGCATGACGGAAGCGCAGTGAAATCAAGACGTTAAACGTTTGCTCAAATGCGATGGCAAGGATGATGTGTGTATTATAATGGAGTTATTTGACCAGATTGACTATTTGATGGTTGACATCGGCTGGGAGGAGATATATAATATTACAATAATGAGCGGAAAATAGGATGTATTTCATCCGAATTGTACCACAGAAAGCGCAAACGATTAAGTGCGCAGTAAGGGGGGGACGCCGTGGTTACGATCAAGATGATCGCGCAGCGGTGCGGGCTTTCGACCGCTGCTGTTTCCCGTGCGCTCAACCATCTGCCGGGAGTGAGCCCGGAGAATGCAGAGCGGGTGCGGCAGACGGCGAAGGAGATGGGCTATTATCCCAACGCAGCGGCCCGTACGCTCAAGACGAACCGGACAAACCTGATCGGCGTGCTGTACCGCAACCGGCTGGCGCACGAGTTTTTTTCCGTGGTGCTGGAGGGCATCCATGAGGAGGCCGAGCGCAGCGGTTATGAGCTGACCTTTCTGAACAGCGAACCGGGCATGAGCTATCATGATCATGCGCGGCAGAGGCAGTGCGCAGGTGTGATTGTGGTGCAGGGACTGTTTGATTATGACAGCGTGATGACGCTTGTGCAGAGCAGCATCCCCACCGTGTCCATCGAGTATGAATATCCTGAGGGGACGACGATCATCAACGACAATGTGGGCGCAATGGAGGATATCGTGCATTATGTGCACCGGATGGGGCATGAGCGCATCGCCTTTATCCACGGCGAAATCTGCCAGGTGACGAACGAGCGTCTTGCGGGATTCTTCCGCGGCTGCCGAGACTGCGGCATTACCGTGCCGGATGAATACATCCGTCCCGCACGCTTCCGCACGCCGTATACCTCCGCAGACGCAACCCGTGAGCTGCTGGCGCTGCCGCATCCGCCCAGCTGCATCCTTTATCCGGATGATGTGAGCTATCTGGGCGGAATGGCGGAAATCGAAAAGCAGGGGCTTTCCATTCCGGAGGATATCAGCTGCTTCGGATTCGACGGCGTGTCGATGTCCCGTGCGCTCCGGCCGCGATTGACGACTTATTATCAGAATGCGGAGGAAATGGGGGCAAGAGCGGCACGGGAGGTCATCGGGGCGATTGAGGATCCCCGGTGCAGCGTGCCGCGCACAGTGCTCGTTTCAGGCCGCATCCAGCAGGGCGATACGGTTCGCGATCTGCGCAGCGAAGCCGAAAAGGGAGATGACAATGACGATCTTCCGTGACAGGAACGGGCGGCCCATCCTGCCGCTTGGACTGCAGACGCACAATTCCTCCACCGGCGTGCCGGAGATGCTGGAGCGGGAGATTGCCGCGGTGAAGCACTACGGCGGCAATCTGCTGGAGGCTCCGGTCTACTGGTATCGCATCGAGAAGGAGCCGGGCTGCTATGACTATGCCGATGCGGACGACCTGATCCGCCGCTGCCGGATGCATGGGCTGCACCTGATTCTGCTGTGGTTCGGCGTCAACAAGAACGGACATCCCAACTATGCGCCGGAGTGGGTCAAGACGCATCCGGAAATCTATGCCGTTGCACAGGGACGGGACGGCGGCCGGGTGGCCAGCATGTCCCCGCTGTGTGATGCAACGCTGGAGGCTGACAGCCGCGCATTTGCGGCCTTCATGGCTCATCTCAGACAGGTGGACGGCGAGGAACGTACGGTTATCGCCGTGCAGGTGGAGAACGAGATCGGCCTTGCGAACACGGACATGGACTACCGCGTCGAGGCACAGGAAATTTATCGTCAGCCGGTACCGGAAAAGCTGCGGAACATCGTGCTGGAGGACAGCGGCGTTACGCCCTGGGGGGATACATGGCGCAGCCGGTTTGGTCGTCATGCCCATGAGGCCTTCATGGCGTGGGCTCATGCGGAGTTCGTGGAGAAGATGGCGCTTGCCGGCAAGGCAGAATATGATCTGCCGCTGATGATCAATGTGATGCTGGGCGAGCAGGGTTTCGAAGAGGCCGGGCTGTGCTACAACAGTGGCGCTGCGGTGGGCCGGGTGCTGGATATATACAAGGCAGCCGCGCCGCATATTGATCTGATCTGCCCGGATATGTATGTGCCGGACCGCCTGCGTTACCGCCGGGTATGCGGCCGCTATGCCCGGCCGGATAATCCGCTGTTCATTCCTGAGTCGCCCATCGGCGGTGTGGCCAATGCGCTGAACATGATGGAGGCCTTCGCCGACTACGGCTGCATCGGTATGGCATGCTTCGGCGCAGGCCGTGCGGTGGATATGCAGGGCAATCTGCTGGATGAAAGCCGGGAGATGGCCTTGAGCATGCGTACGGTGGCAAACCTTGCGCCGCTGATTCTTAAATACCGCGGCACGGGGCGTATCCATGCCCTTGTGCAGCAGGAATTCATGGACAAGCAGTATCTGCGTCTGGACGGATATCATGTGGAGGCAAAGTTCATCAGCGCCACCGGCAGCGCACGATGGGGCATGGGCAGCTTCCTCAATCCTGCAGCGCCGGAAAACGCGGATATCTTCACCGCAAGGGGCCGCGCGCTGCTGATCCAGACAGATGCGCATGAATTCTACCTTGCAGGCTGCGGCGTGAAGGTGGATTTTCGGCGGCGCCCGGACCCGATGGCGGAGGACAGCTTCCCGCTGCTGGCTTCCCGACAGTGCGGAACGCTGAATTTCCTTTCCGTTGAGGAAGGACACTTTGAGGGAGAAGAATGGGTCTGTGACCGGGTGCGAAACGGCGATGAAAGCAATTTCGAGCTCTTCAGCCACCGCGGACAAGCGGTCAGAATCCGTCTGAATCCGAATTAAACGGTGCTGACCGGCGCATTGCGGCTGCCGGTTGATATACAAAATGACAAGAAAGCTGGGATGATGATGAAGAAACGATGGTTGCCGCTGGTGACGGCGATTCTGGCCATCGCCATGCTGCTGACGCCGCTGGCAAAGCTTGAGGTGCATAGTCAGATTGCTCCCGAGATTGCTTCGCAGTTCCCTGCGACCATTTCGTTGGGCTCGGTGATGCTCCGGGGAGCAGGCGCGCTGCCTGTGAATGCGGTTCCTGCGCTGGCTGTGGCTGATTTCGGTCAGTGGATGCTGGCGGCAGGTGTTGCAGTGCTGCTGGCGTCTGCAGCTGTGTCGCTGATCCGCAAGCGCGGCATGCTGCTTCTGGGTCTTGCGGGCTCCGCTTTGGCGGCCGGGCTGCTGGGCAGCTTCGCCATCCAGGCGGCTAACGTGAGCAATTCCCTCCTGTTCACCCTCCTGATGGAGACGCAGGTATGGATCTATCTGCCGGTTGTCCTTGCGGCAGCGCAGATCATCATTCTGCTGGTGGCCGTCATCAAGGAAAAGGATTGCGTCGATCTGAGCGATAAAACCTGGCGGCTGGCAGGCGGCGTGCTGGCGATTGTGGCTGCGCTGTGCCTGCTGCTGCCCTCCCATGTGGTCAGCGTACCGGAAACCATCACGGCTTCTCCTGCGGATGCAGCGGTCATTAACCGCAGCCTCACCCTGCTGGATGAGGCGCTGGGCCGGGAAGCCAATCTGCAGACCATCGGTACGGAGAAGGCTGTGTTTGCCGACGTGCTGACCGGTGATCTGGCTGCATTGGAGCCTTTTTCTGCCGATGCGACCAACATTAAGGGCATATTTGTCATCAAGACCGTGACAACCGCGCCCAATATGCTGCTGCTGGCAGGCGCAGTGCTGCTGGTGCTGGCGCTGATTCTGGCGTTCATTCCCCGGGTTGACCGTTGGTTCGCCGTGTGCTGTCAGGTGCTGGCGCTGGTGCTGGTGGCAGCGTCCGTGCTGGGCGTGATGAGCATTGGCGACGGCGATATGTTTGCCTCTGCGACCCGTCAGCTGAACAAGCTGGGTCTGGGAACGATCACCTTTGCGCCGATGCTGATGGCGCTGATCACGCTGGCCAGCGCTGCCTGCGGCGTGATGAGCATCCTGACGGCCAATGAGCCCTACTTTGTCAATCCCATTCCGGAGAAGCAGCGTCTGCGTGTGGTGGCCATTGCGCTGACGGCGGTATCCATCGGCCTGATGCTGGCGCCTGGCGTGACCTTCTCCTTCACCAAGCCCGGCATGAACAAGGTGCAGTCCACTGTGTCCCTCTCCGGCGCGCAGGCGATGATCTTTTCCACGCCTGAGGACATGCTTTCCCCCAAGAGCACGCAGGGTAAGGCGCTTTACTCTGAAAAGGCGTCCAAGAACGGCAATCTTACCGACGCCGGTGTGGCAGACATCATGTCCGGCCTGACCGGAATTTACGGCATTGCCTCCTGGGTGAGCGTTGCGGTTGCGGCTGCCGGCCTTGTGATGATCATCCTGCGCAAAAACAAGAAGGCAACCATTGCGCTGCTGTTGTCGGCGGCGGTGCTGCGCGGCCTGACCTGGCTGATTGTTACGCTGCAGATGCCGAAGGTGATGGGCTCTGCCGGCGGTACGTTCTTCCTCTTCGGTTCCATCCCCACGCTGATCTTTGCGGCGTTCTTTGCATGGTTTGCTGATCATGAGGAGCTGCCCAAGAAGTACAAGCTCTTCCTGATGATGCTGCCCTTCCTGGTGGCGGTCTTCCTGTTCAGCTATCTGCCCCTGTACGGCTGGAGCTATGCCTTCTTCAACTATCAGTTCGGCAAGCCCATGTCGGAGCAGGAGTTCGTGGGCCTGAAGTGGTTTACGGAGCTGATTACCAATGCTGGTCACCGCGACAATATCGTCCGCGTGATGAAGAATACCTTCGGCATGTCCGGCCTGAATCTGATCACCAGCTGGATGCCCATGGCCTTCGCCATCTTCCTCAACGAGATCGGCAACGCCCGCTTCAAGAAGTTTGTACAGATCTTCACTACGCTGCCCAACTTCATCTCCTGGGCGCTGGTGTTCTCCTTCGCCATGGCCATGTTTGCGATGGATACGGGCATTTACTCCAAGTTCATGCTGGGCATCGGCGCGATTGATCAGCCCGTGGCCTGGCTGAACAGCGGCGAGCATATCTGGCTCAAAATGTGGGGCTGGAGCACCTGGAAGGGCCTGGGCTGGGGCGCGATCATGTACCTCGCGGCTATTTCCGGTATTGATCAGGAGCTCTACGAGGCCGCGCAGGTTGACGGTGCGGGCCGCTGGGCCAAGATCCGCTACATCACTCTGCCGGGCCTGCTGCCTACCTTCTTTGTGCTGCTGATGCTGTCCATCTCCAACATCCTCAACAATGGCATGGATCAGTATCTGGCTTTCCAGAACAGCATGAACAAGAATACCATCGAGGTGCTGGATCTGTATGTGTACAACATTACCATTGCCTCGGGCGGTACGACGCTGTATTCCTTTGCGACGGCCATCGGCATCCTCAAGACCGTGGTCAGCGTGACGCTGCTGTTCTCCGCCAACTTCGTATCCAAGAAGCTGCGCGGCGAATCCATCATGTAAGGAGGTGCGATGATGAAGACTGCAAAGAACAACAAGCCGCACGATACGAATCGCCCTCGGCACCTGAAGCTCAGCAAGGGTGACATTGCATTCAATATCGTCAACTACACGGTGTTCCTGCTGCTCACTCTGGCCTGCCTGTTCCCGTTTTACTATCTGTTCATCAACACCATCTCCTCCAATGAGCTGGTGCGTCTGGGCCGGATTCAGCTGATCCCCAAGGAGATTCATCTGGAGAACTATGTGCAGGTGTTCAAAATTTCGGGCATCATGGATGCGCTGTTTGTGTCTGTGGCCCGTACGGTGCTGGGCACGCTGTGGACGGTAGCCGGCTGTGCCTTCCTGGGATACCTGGTGACAAAGCAGGAAATGTGGCTGCGCAAGGTATGGTACCGCCTGATCATCGTTACGATGTATTTCTCGGCCGGCCTGATTCCCTGGTACATGAACCTGCGCAATCTGGGCTTCCTTGATAATTTCTGGGTGTATGTCATTCCGGGCCTTGTATCGCCCTACAATGTGATTCTGGTCAAGACCTTCATCGAGGGTCTGCCGCCGTCGCTTGAGGAGAGCGCAACGCTGGACGGCGCGGGCTATACGCGCGTGTTCACCTCGGTGATTCTGCCGCTGATCACGCCTATTCTGGCGACGCTGTGCATCTTCTCCGCCGTGGGCCAGTGGAACTCCTTTACGGATACCATGATGCTGATGCCCTCGGGCAAAAACTACACGCTGCAGTTCCTGCTGTACAAGTATCAGCGCGAGGCGCAGTCGCTGGCGGCGCTGGTACGCAATACGCAGGATACCAACGCGCTGGCGAATGTTGCCACCAAGCAGACGTCCCTGTCTGTGCAGATGACCGTCGCAATGGTCGTCACCTTCCCCATCCTGTGTGTGTATCCCTTCTTCCAGCGCTTCTTTGTCAAGGGCATCATGATCGGCGCTGTCAAGGGCTGAGGCTGATGCTGCTGCAAAGGCGCGCTTCCGGACGGAATTGTTCCGGATCCGGCGCGGTGCTGAGAAGGATTTCCTGCGTGAACGGAGAATGTTATCAGACAGATCATATGGCTCCGTTTTGCTTCCATCTGGTTACGACCTGCGTGTTGACCGCAGGTGAGTAATAAATTAAAAGGAGGTACCCTAACCATGAAAAAGCTCGTTTCTCTGGTTCTGGCCCTCATGATGCTGCTGTCTGCGCTGCCGACGGCCATCGCCGAGGACTACCGCGAGCCCATCACCCTGACCGTGTTCTCTCAGGTTGCGAACTTTGCCGGCGAACAGGCCGGTTGGTTCGCCAAGGAGCTGAAGGATCGCTTCAACGTGACCCTGAAGTTCATCTCCTCCAACGTTGACCCCAATGCCTTCACCGCCGGCGTGTCCGCGGAGGAGCTGGGTGACATCATCTGCTGGGGCGACATGGGCGAAGCTTTCAACACCGCTGTGCGTGCTGAGCTGGTCATGGACCTGGATGAAGTCGATCTGACCCCCTACACCACCCTGAATGCGTCCTTCGCCGACGCGATGGCCAAGGTTCGCGCCTACTGCAATGCCAACCTCGGTATGGATGGCAACTATGGCTGGGCCTTCGGCGTTGCAGCTGAGGACGGCACCTGGAATGAGCTGCTGGATCCCACCTATGCGCTGCAGATCCGTTACGACGCATGGGAAAAGGCCGGTAAGCCCGCCCTGACCTCTCTGGAAGATCTGCCTGGCTTCATGGAGAAGCTGGTTGCTGCTGTGCCCACTGCTGAGGACGGCGAGAAGGTTTACGCCTACGGCGGCTTCGGCGACTGGGAAGACTGCGTCATGAAGTTCACCTGGGACCTGATGACCTTCTACGGCTACAAGGAAGCTGACTTCCTGGGCGTCAACTACGCCACCGGCGACATCGTCAATCCTCTGGAGGAGGGCAGCCTGTACTACCGTGCGCTGAAGGTCAACAATCAGATGTACCGTATGGGCCTGTTCGATCCCGAGTCCGTTTCCCAGAACTTTGACGCTTACAACACCAAGCTCTCCAACGGCCGTTACCTGATGGCTCTGTGGGGCTGGATCATCGGCGGCTACAACAATGCTGATCGCGCCGCTGAGAAGATCGGCTTCCAGACCTTCCTGATCGAGGATTCTGCTCCCCAGCAGCTGACCATGTCCACCGCCGGCGGCAACCGTGCCTGGTCCATCGGCGCCAACTGCCAGTACCCCGAGCGTGCCCTCGAAGTCATCGAATGGCTGTGCACCGAGGAAGGCACCCTCGTCCAGAACTACGGTCCCAAGGGTCTGTGCTGGGATTACGATGAGACCGGCGTTCCCTACATGACCGAGTTCGGCTGGCAGTGCCAGGAAGACAAGAGCGGCACCCAGATGCCCGCTGAGTACGGCGGCGGCACCTACCAGGACGGCGAGAGCGCCTTCAACCACGTTCTGCTGGCTCTGGAGCAGCTCGTTCCCGGCAAGACCTACTCCTACTCCAACAAGGGCTGGCCCTGCTACGCCGAGCGCTACAACACCGCTCTGCAGAAGGCCTGGAGCACCGAGTACGCCAATGGCGCCACCTCCGGCATCCAGCTGTATCGCGAGACTGGCAAGTATTCTCTGGTGAACTCTGCCGTGATCGCTTACCAGCTGCCTGAAATGAGCCAGGCCAATAAGGAAGCCCGCGCGCTGTTCGCTCCTGTGATGAAGCAGGGCAGCTGGAACTGCGTCTATGCTGAGACTGACGAGCAGTTCGAGCAGCTGTGGAACGAGATGGTTCAGACCGCGAAGTCCTATGGTTATGACGCCTATGTAGCCGAGAAGATTGAGCATATTCATGCTCAGTTCGACGCCTGCGGCGTGACCTACGAGAAGTAATTCTCTGCCTCCAAACCATCGGCCGTCCCCTGAGGGGGACGGCTCAGTGTATCGAAAAAGTGGCTGCGGCCACTTTTTCGAGAAGGGGAAGAGGTTCCGCTTCTGCGGAAGCGGGAATTTTTCACTGTCAGCCAAGGCTGACGGCCGTTAAAAATGTAAGGAATGGTTTCGGCTGATGCCGAAACCGCCCCGCCCGCAGCAAAGCCCCGCGATACGATTACAGTCAGAGGGCCTGCGGGCCCTCCGACACCTCCCGTGAAGCTCTGGGCCGTCCCCTGGGAGTTATTATGTAGAGGAAGGTTTACCCCTCCTCGTCATGAGTCGCGGGAAATACAAGTAATTCAAGCAGTTATGGCT
>JAFTWV010000009.1 GCA_017465155.1 Clostridia bacterium | reverse complement strand
TTATTTTTGCGGATATGCATTTTCTTCCATGCAGGAAGGAATTGCAGCAGAGAGCCGCTTTCGCGCGTCGAAAGCGGCGCAAAGCCGCCGGGGGGAAGCAAAAAGTGCTTCCCCCCCGGACCCCCTCTGTCCTCTTGTGAGTTGGTCGCGCGGCTGCAAAGCGGGGCGGCTCCGGTTGCAGAGGATTGCCTGAATTTCTGCTTTCAGCGGAAGCAATCCTCTGCAAAAGTCGCCGCATTGCTCCTTTGCGGGTTGAGCGGCAGCCGCACCGGCTTGGAGGAACGCATGCGGTGCATGGAATGCGGAAGCGCTGCTCGCGCATCAAACTGATCAATTCCAATTTGTCGAGCAGCCGAAAACCTTCTTTCCCATCATTTGGCGAGGGCACCATTATGCGCACCGTTCCAGTGCACTGCATTTCCACGGTTCGCAGACTGAGCAAACAAGTCTGCCGATTCATAAACAGAAACATTGGATGCCCGTTTGCTTACTGTTGGATCAATTGTTCCTTCAGAACCCTCCCGGCTCCGTTCACCTTTTTTCTCCGCACCTCTTGCCCTTTGAAGGCAGGCGGTGTAAAATGGATATGAAACCTTGCACAAAAGGAGTTATGCCACATGCGCCGTCTGATCTGTCTTCTGCTGCTTTGCTGTCTGCTGCCGACCTGCGCCCTTGCCGCAACCCCGCTCTCGCTGATGAACGCGGATACCGTGGATGAAATCGAGCGCTTTATGCTCTATCCCCGTGCCAGCCTGGATCCCGAGGTAGTCGCAGGCAAGATCCGCTACATTTCCTGCAACGCCAAGGACGGCGCCTTCCGTACCGATTACTGGCAGAACGAGCAGTTCGATCTCGTCACCAAGCAGCGCATCGGCACGGCTACCATCCCGACGAATTACACCACCATGCTTGATCTGGCTGTGTATTGCATGGCTATGTCCTATCTGGGCGTCGATGTGACGCCGGTGGAGATGTGCCAGCTGGCAGGCACGGTTGAGCTGTGCCAGCCCTATGACCGCGTCACCGCAAGGCTTGATGGCGTCAAGCGCGTCTCCTACACCACCTGCGAGTTTGACACCATGGTCAACAACTACCTCACCCGCTCCGACTTTTCCCCGGTTTTCCTGCACATCCGCAGGCCTGACGGCATGATGTACTCCGTGCTGATCGTCGGCTACATCCCCTCCACCGGCGGCTTTATCATCGTTGATCCGCTGGCTCCCGGCGCACAGCGCGTGTACAAGATGGCCTTCCACGTCATGCGTAAGGCCGTGCTTCACAGCGCCTTCTACAACACCTTCTACGAGAGCGAGATCCTCAATGTCTATCAGTGGCGTCTGGTCAACAAGTGACGCTCCGGCTCCGCACAGCACAAAACGCACCCGGCCTGCAATGGCTTCGGGTGCGTTTTTTCCTGCCGCGGCATTCTCCAAATCAAAAACGGACGCACAGCGCGCCGCCGTACGTCCGCATCTGGAGCGTTTCCAATCATTTGAGGAAGAACCGCACCAGCTTCATCATCCGCTTGTCATAGGGTGCATAACGCATCGGAAGATCAAACCATGTCGCCTTGTCCACCACACCGGCTTCGTGGCTGAAGCACATGAAGCTGTACCTGCCATGATAGCTGCCCATGCCGCTTCTGCCCACGCCGCCAAAGGGCAGCCGGGTCGATGCAAGGTGAATGATCGTATCGTTCACACAGCCGCCGCCAAAGGGCGTGACAGTCAGGAAATGCCTCTTGACCGCTCTGTCCTCTGTGAAGAGATAGCAGGCCAGCGGCGCAGGCCTGTCCGCGATGAAGCGGATCGCCTCCTCCAGCTCCTCGTACTCGATGATGGGCAGCACAGGGCCGAATATTTCCTCCTGCATCACCGCATCAGCGGGCGTGACGTTGTCCAGGATGGTCGGCTGAATGCGGAGCGTCTCCGCGTCGCCCTCGCCGCCATAAACCACACGGGCCGGGTCGATCAGTCCCATCACCCGATCAAAGTGGCGGCGGTTGATCATGTGCACCCAAGTGTCGCTGGCAAGAGGATTCTCCCATGCCATGCGGGCAAGGTGATGCTTGAGCCGGTCGACAAACTCGTTCTTGACGCTGCGGTGCACCAGCACATAATCCGGCGCAACACAGGTCTGACCCGCATTGAGGAGCTTGCCAAAGGCTACGCGCTTTGCCGCAAGATCAATCTTCGCCGATTCAGTAATAACCACGGGACTCTTTCCGCCCAGCTCCAGGGTCACGGGCGTGAGGTGATCAGCGGCCTTACGCAGCACCTCGCGTCCCACATTTTCGCCGCCAGTGAAGAATATCTTGTCAAACCGCTGGTCCAGCAGCGCCTGATTCTCCTCACGCCCACCCTCGACCACCGCAACATGCTCCTGCGGGAAGCAGCGCTGCAGGATCTGACGGATGACGGCGCTGGTTGCCGGCGCATAGGCCGAGGGCTTCACAACACAGCAATTACCTGCGGCAATCGCGCCGATCAGGGGACTCATCGTCAGCAGGAAGGGGTAGTTCCACGGCGACATGATCAGCGTCACACCATAGGGGCGGCGCAATGTGTAGCTGTCCGCCGCGAACTGGTGCAGAGGCGTGAGCACATGCCTGCGCCCTGCGTAACGGCGGAAATGTCGCTGCATGTGCGTCAGCTCCGCCAGTACCATGCCGGTTTCGCACAGATAAGCCTCGTCAGGGCATTTACCAAGGTCGGCATGAAGGGCCGCGTGAATCTCCTGTTCACTGTCTGCAATGGCCTTGCGCAGGCGCGTGAGCGCATCGGCCCGGGCGTCGAGCGGAAGCGTCGCGCCGGTGCGGAAGTACGCCCGCTGCCCATCTACGATGCGGACAACATCACGCTCATGCTCCGTGGGCTGCATCAGCCGCTGGAACACGTCCTCCAGCTCAAACCGGTCCAGTTCCGTATGGACTGCACTGCCCGGATTGCACTGTCTGTCGGCAATGGCTGCCAGCAGCGGGATATCCCGGCGGCGGATATCCGCCAGAGTTTCCGGCAGGCCACGCGCTTCGGCAGCGGTACGCAGCCATGTCATCAGCGCAGCAGCCGCCACCTCATCACCGGCTCCTGCAGATGCGAGGCCCGCCGTCTGCGCCACCTGCGCAAGGGGACGCCGGACAGAAGGCCCGTACGCCGCCAGCACGGCCGGCAGGGCTGTCAGTGCCAGCGCGCCGTCGGAACAGGCGCTGCAGCAGGTCTTCAGCGCGGCTACAACGCCGGGGACATATCCCGCCGGGCCCTGCTGCGCAGCCATCGCAATGCAGTAAGCCGCCCGCTGGCGTGCAGTCTGATCAATGCTCTCCCAGCGAATCAGCAGCCCTGCGGCCTCCGCTGCCAGCTCCCGCACCGTCTTCGGAACGCCGGACGCTGCAAAGGTTTCGATCAGCAGGGCTATGTTCCACGGCACGCTGGATTCCGCTGCATCCGGCAGAAGCACAGGCAGAAGAATGCAGCAATGGCCCTCCTTCTCAACCGGCAGCAGCTCCTCCGGAAAGCGGTTCTCCGCATTCATACTCACAATGGCAGCCGCATCGGACAGGGATTCTTCATCCGCAGGCACACAGGCAATCCCCTGCACAGTCAGCACATCGGCGATCTGCGCATCTATTCCGAAGGATTGCACCTGTGTATCCGCAGCCAGCACGACACAGCCGATATGGCGGGACTGCAGAAGCGCAGCAAGAGCCTGTGCATCCTGCACAATCTCTGCGGCACTGCGGGACTTCCGCCGCGTCAGCATCGATACCGCCTGACGCGTGCGGCAATAAACCTGTTGTGACTTTTTCATCATTCATAGCTCCCTTGATTAACAGGGTATTCCACCATGTTGAGGATATCACCATTTACCAGGGCTGTCAACGAATCCGCCGCCATTGACACAAACTGTTCATGAAACTGAAAAAGTGCCGGAGCTGCTGACATCTTTCAGCAACCTCCGGCACGGTTTCTTCATCAGAACACAAGCTGCACCAGCAGCATATACACTGCCGTGCCGCCCGCGATGGACAGCAGCATCTGGCGCTTCCACAGGTGAAGCAGAAACGTCGCGGCAAGCGCAATCGCCTCCGGCAGTCCGTGACTGCCCGACAGCACCTCCACGTTCCGCAGGCAGTACACGACCAGCATGCCGAAAATCGCCGACGGCAACGCGCGGCCCAGATACTGCACGAAGGGCGGCGTAGGCTTCTTCGACGTGAAGATCAGGAAGGGCAGGAAGCGCGTGCTCATCGTTGCTGCGATGCACAGCAGGATGACAATCACCTGCTGCGGAAAGGGCATCGGACTCATACAGCGTCACCCGCCTTTCCTTCTGCCCGCTCAATGAGGCCGCGCAGCACCGTCAGAGCCAGCAGGATGCAGGCCATGGTCGGCAGCATGAATCCATCCGCGCCAAAGATCAGCAGGCACGCCAGCGAACCGCACAGACCGATCACCGATGACCAGTGCTGCTTCTCCTTCAGCCATGCATCCAGAAAAATCACCGCCAGCATCGCTGTCATCACAAAATCCAGTCCCTCTGTGTCAAAGGGGAGTACCGCGCCCACCTGCGCACCGATGGTCGCACCCGCAACCCAGTAGCACCAGTTGAGCAGCGATACCCACAGGTAGAACCATCCCCGGTCAACCTCATCAGGCACCTCGGCCGTGCAGTTGATGGAGAAGCTTTCATCGCACATCCAGAAGATCAGCAGCGGCGTTTTCCAGCCCAGGCCGCGATACTTATCCAGCATCGCAATGCCGTAGAACAGATGCCGCGCCTGAATCATCAGCGCCATCAGCAGCGTCGCCACCGGCGCAAAGGAGCTCAGCAGCATCTCTACCGCCACATACTCCAGCGAGCCGCCGAAGATGGTCATCGCCATCACCGTCGGGTACAGCGGATGAAAGCCCTTCGTGCGCATCAGAATGCCATAGGCCATGCCGAGGAAGAGGAAGCCCGTCAGGATGGGAATCGTCTTGGGGAAAGCCGCGCGGAAGGCCGTGCGGCGGATGGAAGACGCCACATCAATCACCTCGTCGATCAGAGCAGGAAAAAAAGGGGTATCTTTCAGGATTAAAAAGGGGTATATAATGGGAAAATCTCTGCCGCACCGTGGTTTTATCATGAAGCGAAGAAGCCGCCCCCACGCCGGGTGCGGCTCCTTAGATCAGCTTCTGAACAGCTGCCTGCGCAGCGCCTCGAAGGATTCCTGGGAGATGTCATGCTCGATCTTGCAGGCGTCCTCACGAGCGGTATCCTCGTCCACACCGATGCTGATCAGAAAGGACATAATCGTCTTATGCCGGTCATACACGCGCAGAGCGATCTCCTCGCCCTTTTCCGTCAGGGTGATCAGGCTGTCCTCGCCCATGCGGATATAATCGTTCTCCCGAAGCTTCTTCATCGCGAAGCTGACGGACGGCTTGGTCACACCCAGCAGCTGCGCAATGTCCACCGAGCGCACAAAACCCTTGGTCTCCCGCAGGCGCAGGATCGCCTCCAGATAATCCTCAGCCGATTCGTGGATGTTCATCGCACAGCCCTCTTTCCTTCATTGATGTCCTATTATCTTAGCATGTTACGGCGAAAAATGCAATCTTTCCGAAGAAAAACCCCAGCAAGCACACGATCGCATACAAAAAGCGCGCCTCCCGGTCACAATGACCGGACGGCGCGCAGCTGTATCATCAGAACTTGGTACCGCATTCAGGGCAGAACTTGGGAGTCTCGCCCTCCGCAGGCTTGTAGCCGCAGCCGTTGCAGACGGCTTCGACCTTCTCAGGCTTCGCGCCGCCACATTCGGGGCAGAACTTGCTGGTGTTGACCGCACCGCAGGAGCAGGTCCAGCTGCCATCGTCAGCAGGGGCAGGCGTTGCAGTGGGGGCAGGCGTGGGCATCGCACTGCCGCACTGGGGGCAGAACTTGCCGGTGTTGATCGAGCCGCAGGAGCACTGCCAGGCGCCTTCCGCCAGCACGGGCTCCGTATCCTCGCCGCCGCTGTACACAGTCTCCGTCCACTGCTTTTCCTCGACAACAGTCAGGCGATAGAGCATGTAATCGCGGGCGTCAGTCTGGGTATAGACGAGAGTACCGTCATTGGACATTTCACAGGTATCGCGATGGATGAAGGGAATCACGGTGTTGCCGGCGCTGTCAATGGCGCCCCACATGCCGTCTTTCTTAACCCACAGCACGATGCTGTAGGTCTTGGGCGCGCGGTAGTCCTCATACTTGGTGGGCAGCTCGCCGTTAGTGGCAGTGATGACCATCACCTTACCCATGTTCTTCACACAGGCAAAGATGGAGTTGACGTCGTAGCCCTTATAGTCGCTGTAGGACAGCTCGTATTCAGCCTTGGCGACCACATTGCCCTGCAGATCCAGATAGTGCAGGTGGCCTTCAGGGGTGAGGGCTGCCTGATATCCCATCGGGAACATACCGTAGGTCATCGCGATGTCATCATAGACAGGCTCGACAATGACATTGCCCTGCTTGTCCATAATACCTTCCAGGTTATTACGCTTGACACGCAGGTAATCCTGCTTCTGCATCACCGTGTCAAAGAACAGACCGGACTTGATGACATTGCCCTGCAGATCCAGCAGCGAGTCGGTATTGTCATCATACCACACCGGGCACTCCACATCGTCAGGGGTCAGGGTACAGTCCGCGCAGAAAGCCTTTTTCTGGGTAGGATTGTGGGTAACGGACTTGGTCTTGTAGTCGTAGGTATACTCCTGGGAATAGAAAGAGCCCTTTTCCACCGTGTAGCGGTTAAAATCCTTGTCCAGATAGAAGCCGCTGTCGGAGGTCTGCTTAACGTAGAAGTAGTTGCCCACAACACCCTCCGTATAGGTGGGGAGGTACTCATCGCGGGTCAGGGTGCCCAGGAAGCGGCCATCGCAGTACACATCGGTACGCACGGCGTTGTACCAGTTGTTGTTGCTGTCCTTGAAATCGCCGGAGTCGCCGGAGATCGCCTCCAGCACATAAGCCAGCGCCCAGCCACGGTCATAGGTGTAGCACTGACCGTAAACCGGCTGGGAGATCACCTGACCCCTGGCGTCCAGCAGACCGAAGTAATTCAGGCTCTTGGTGCTGTTATAGTACTCATAGTACACACCATTGGCCTTGGCTGACAGCCCCTTGTACACGGCGCTCAGGGCATTGCCGTCAGCATCGAAGACCTGATAGCCGCCTTCCACGCGGGCATAGTAGCAGCCGGTCTCGCGGGAGAAGAAGATCATGTTCTCCAGCACGGTAGATTCCACCTGCACCTCTGCCAAAGCAGCTGCAGAGAACAGCAGCATCAGCGTCAGCAGGCACACGAGAAGCTTTTTCATTTGCAATACACTCCTTATATATCAATTTGTGAGCTGTTTTCATTTTAGCACAACACCTGCCAATAAACAAGCCAAAGCAGAAAAAAGAGGAAAAAATGGCCCGCAAATGCGTTAAAAATCTGTATTTTCCTGCTTCAAGGGCGGAAAAAGGGCTTCCCTTGAGAGCGGTTTTGTGTTATACTGTTCGATGGATACGCCCGCGCATAGCGTCCGGCGTGTATTAAGAATTCGATATTCATATCAATGGAGGAATTGATTCATGATTACTGCTGGCGATTTCCGTAAGGGTATTACGATCGAATGGGACGGCGGCGTGTGGAACATCGTTGATTTCCAGCACGTCAAGCCCGGCAAGGGCGCTGCCTTCGTGCGCACCAAGATCAAGAACATCATGACTGGCGCCGTGGTCGAGCGTTCTTTCAACCCCACCGACAAGATGCCCCGTGCCATCATCGAGACCAAGGAGATGCAGTACGTCTACAATGACGGTGAGATGTACTACTTCATGGACGTGGAAACCTATGACCAGATCCCGCTGGCTCTGGATCAGGTTGAGGACGCCATCCCCTACGTCAAGGAAGGCACCAACGTCACCATGCGTTTCTTCAAGGGCGCGCCCTTCTCCGTGGAGGCTCCCAACTTCGTGACCCTGGAGGTCACCGACACCGAGCCCGGCTTCAAGGGCGACACCGCCTCCAACACCTATAAGCCCGCTACCCTCGAGACCGGCTTCAGCCTGCAGGTGCCCCTGTTCATCAACACCGGCGACATGATCCGTATCGATACCCGTACCGGCGAGTACATGGAGCGCGCGAAGTAAGCAGCTCGGAGATCATAACTGGCCAAAGATTGTTCAGCGGCCAGCCGAGGGGCGCACAGGGCCGAACGCCCGCCCCTTTTGCCCGGCGGATGCGCGTCATCGCCGGGCAATATGCATATGCACGGGTTTTCTGCATATGCTGAACAAAACCGTTTCATCATGAAGATTTTCGCAACGAGGAGGGAATCCCAATGAGTAAGATGACTGATCGTATCAGCTTTTTGAAAGGCATGGCTGCCGGCATGAAGCTGAACATGGACAAGGACGCCAACAAGCTGATGCTGGAAATGCTCAATGCCATGGGCGAAATGGCTGAGGAAATGCAGCTGATGGTCGAGGCCCATAATGACCTGAATGAGTATGTCGAATCCATCGATGATGATCTGGCTGATCTGGAGGAGACCCTCTTCGGCGATGACGAGGAGCTCCACGGCGAAGGCTGCACCTGCGAAGAATGCGCGGATGAAGCTGACGCGGAAGATGACGAAGACGATCTGGCCGATGACGATGATCTCGACGAGGACGATCTGATCTCCTACGCCTGCCCTCGCTGCGGCCATGAGATTGAATTCCGCGCCGCCGATGTGGACTTCGAGGAGGATTATCTCTGCCCCGCCTGCTCCAAGCCCATCTTCCCCGAGGTTGAAGAGGACGAATAATCCCTCACCGCGGCTTGAACGGCATGCCTGTCATATTCAGCGAAACACGCCCCCTGCTGCATCCAGTCAGCAGGGGGCGTTCGCATGCACATATATGAGGGGTCTTTATGCCATTTCCTTCACCGCATCCACAACCCACTGAATGCGCTCCACGTCAATTCCGGCAGGAAGCGTGCAGTCCGCCCCCAGCATGACGCCCTTCAGGCCATGCCGGCGGACAAGCGCCCTTGCTTCAGCCTGAATCTCGTCCTTCGTCCCGCGAACCATGATGCTCGCCGCCCGGTTGTCAAAGCCGCCCAGGACACACTTCCCGCCAAAGAAGGCCTTGCCCTGTGTCAGATCAACGTCCTCCACGAAGCAAGCCCAGTTGACCGCCTGTGCCGGATAGTCCTGCCAGACCTCCAGATGGTTGGGAATGCCGGCCCAGCCGCAGCAATGCAGCACATTCAGGTCAGAGAAACGGTTGGCATGCTCCAGCACCCGCAGATCGCTGGGTGTGATATGACGGCGATACTGCTCCGGGGTAAAGCGATTCTTCTCGCCGCCCTGCACACAATAATACACACCATCGATCCCCGCCTCGGTGATCAGCTTTTCACACAGGAGCGCATTGTCCTGCGCAATGACGTTCAGCGCGTAATGGATTGCCTCCGGATTCTCCCGCAGATGCCGCATGACCAGCTCATCCGAGGTACCAAACCGGATGGAGGAGAATGGCGCAAACACATTGTACAGCACCAGACAGTCGCTGGTCAGCCCGGCCTTGACTGCCTTGGCACGCTCCACCTGCCCGCGGATGAAATCGCTGTCCGCACCCAGGGGCTGCAGCTGGAACCAGTCCTCAGCCCGGACAACAGCTTTCGCCACCGGATTGGGATAGTCAAAATAGCCGTCGCACATCAGCTTTGCAATATCAGTATCGACATGGTTGTAATACGCCAGATGCGCATCAATGCAGGGCTGCCCCAGCTGCTTCTCCTCCGGGAAATGGAACCAGAAGCCCACCGGCGGACGGTCCACCATCTGATTGTGCATCGCGGCAATAACACGCTCACGCTTGGTCATGACAGGTCGCCTCCTTGTGAATATGCGGTTGAGGAAATCGTTTTTCCACTGCTTCTATCATATCATAAATTCCTCCATATGCAAAGCCGACGCAGGAAAAGATTCTCCGCCGGATCGCAGCTTGACAGCATCCCCGTGCAAAAGCTATAATGCATACAGCTCATCTCACGCACTACGGAGGAACGTACAATGAAATACAGCGTATTTCACCATCACATCTGCCGCGCGGCAGAGGAGAAAGGCTGCACCGTGGACGATATGTTCTCGGAAGTTCACGCCTGGGGCATCGATTATGTGGAGCTGGACAGAGACGCCATCGGCACAGAGGATGCGGAGATTCTCGCGCTCTCCCGGCAGCTGAAGAAACACGGGCTGCAGCCCTCCAGCATCTATGGCTTTTATGACTGGGCCCGCGGCGACATGCCCGGCGAGGACGATCTGCTGCTCCGGCAGGCTGCGCTGCTGGACTGCCCGCGCATCATGATCATTCCCGGCTTCTATTCAGATCTGGCCAATCAGGAGCAATGCAGTGTGGAAAAGGCCCGGATGATCAGCGGTACCCGGCGCATCGTCGCTCTCGCCGCCGCCAGGGGGCTGACCGTCACCATCGAATGTTTCGACGACGCCCGCAGCCCGATTGCAACCATCGAGGGGATGGCGGCGTTTCTGCAGGCAGTTCCGCAGCTGCAGGTCACGCTGGAAACAGGTAATTTCCGCTTTTCCGGCGATGATATCCTCGTTGCCCAGCAGCGCTTCCGGGACAGGATACGCCATGTTCATCTGAAGGATCGCTTTCTGCCTGCCCAGTCGGAAGACAGCATGGGACAGACGCTGCAGACCGGCGCCCCGGTTACCGCCGCAACCGGCGAACTGCTCTTCCCCTGTGCCGTCGGACAAGGACATATCCCGATTGCACAGGTCATCAGCACGCTCGTGCAGCAGCGCTATGACGGGGTGATGACCATTGAGCATTTCGGCGTTGCATCCTACGCAGCAGCCATCCGCGCATCCATCGACTGGCTGAAGGAGAGGGAGAAAAACCTGTGAGCACAAGAAAGCTTCGCGTCACCATATGGAACGAATATGTCCACGAACGGGAAATTCCGGCAATCCGCGAGATCTATCCGGAGGGCATCCACGGCTGTCTGCGCCGTTTTTTATCGCAGGATGAAAGCATCAGCGTCACCTGCGTCACGCTGGACATGCCCCATCAGGGAATCACCCGCGAGCTGCTGAACAACACCGATGTGTTGATCTGGTGGAGTCACGCCCGGCAGGACGATATCACCGACGAAACCGTGCAGCTTGTCAAGGATGCCGTTCATTCCGGCATGGGATTGATCGCGCTGCATTCGGCGCATTACAGCCGGATCATGCAAGCACTGCTGGGCACCACCATGACGCTCCACTGGCGGCACGGCGACCGCGAGAAGCTCTGGTGCGTATGCCCTGCGCATCCCATCGCTCAGGGCATTCCCGCCTGTGTGGACATCCCTGAGGAGGAGATGTACGGCGAAGTCTTTGATATTCCCCGACCCGATGACGTCATCTTCATCGGCTGGTTTGCAGGCGGCGAGGTCTTCCGCAGCGGCGTGACCTTCACCAGGGGGATGGGAAAGATCTTCTATTTCCAGCCCGGGCACGAGGAAGCTCCCGTATACGAGCAGCCGGAGATTCAGAAGATCATCACCAATGCAGTGCACTGGGCCGCGCCCGCATGCCGTCAGGACGCTCCGCCGCAGAACATCGCCGATTAACCAGCGTCCAGGAAGGCGATCAGCCCGCAGCCGCCTCGCTGACCAATATCCGGAGCTGCTGCTCCAGCTGCTGATAAAACGCCGCAATGTGCACACCGTCCACAAGGGCATGATGCGCCAGCAGACTGACCGGCATCTGCTGTCTTCCCCGGGTATCCTCCGCAAACTTGCCCCATGTGATCCTCGGATTTGACTCCTCGCCGCCCGCCACAGGCTGAATCAGCGCCGTGTAGCTCAGCCACGGAAGGGTGGAAATGAAATACATGCTTTCCACATCATCATCTTCCTCGATGCTTCCCTTCTGACGGCACTGCTGTCTCGCAGCTTCGGCGTTTTCCAGATAGGCTGCCAGCGGCATATGATGGTGCAGCGTGCAATAGCAATATGCGCCATTGTCCAGCAACTCTGTATGCGATGTCGGACATTCGCTGTACTCAACGATACCGCCGTCGTGAATCCGCTGCCGCATTTCCGGCACCTGATCGGCTGCAAGGGCGGCTGCATGCAGGAACATCAGATAGAACGACAGCTGTTTTTCCCGGCAAATATGCACCAGTTCCGTCACATCCACCTGATTCGTCACGCCGACATACGGATACGGCAAGGATGTGAAGTACTCAAAGTGCTGCCGGCGCGCGTATTTTTCCATATCAATCCTGATCACGGACATATGCTCTCCTCCGCTATGAAGCATTTCATACGCATCCTACCACAGACGCACGAATTAAGCAAGCCATGGCTGACACTTCGGCCATGGCTTTGTTTGTATCCGTCTTCCGCACCCGGACAGCAAGGGGAGCATGCCCGTCAGACATGCTCCCCATCATCAGGTCAATCGGAAATCTCCACGCCCAGCAGCTTATACAGCAGCCGGTAGAGTGTCTGCGCCTCCTGCTGATCCAGCGAAACACAGTCTGCCAGCATTGCAGGAATATCCACCGCACGCTCGCGCAACGCAAGGCCTTCCTTCGTCACATCCACCAGCAGCACACGTTCATCCTCCGGACAGCGGCGGCGGTGGATAAAGCCCTTCTGCTCAAGATGCTTGAGCACCGGCGTCAGCGTGCCGGAATCAAGATACAGACGCTTGCACAGATCCCGGACGCTGACCGTCCCCTCCGCCCAGATGACCATCATCGTGATGTACTGCGTGTAGGTCAGGTCCAGCGCATCCAGATAGGGGCGGTAATTCTTGATGATCTCCCGCGAGCATGCGTAGAGAGGAAAGCACAGCTGGTTTTCCAGCCGTAGTGCCTCGTAGGGGGTATGCTCCATGCGAACGTCTCCTCCACCAATTACACGTGTTATATAACACATTATACGCTATATTGATGAATTTGGCAAGCCCTTACAAGAGCATCACAAAAGCGCAGGATGTTCCCGCCACCAAGAATCATCCTGCTCATGATTTTATTCCTTTGTCAGTACCATGACGCCATTGACAGGAAGCTCAAAGGCGCCGGCGGCCTGTTCTCCGGTCAGCAGATCGGTGTACGCATCCGTCAGCATCACCTGCTGCGCTTTACCGGAATAATTCTGCAGGAACACCGCTCCGCCGCGTTCCGTGGCAATCACGCCCGCAGGCAGCGCATCCGGCAGCGCACGGGACAACGACAGTTCCTGCGCCACATCCGCGTAGATCGCATCCAGACCAGCCTGCTCCACCTTCGCCGCAAGGTAATACGCCTGTCCCTTGCCAAAGGTATTCTTCGTCAGGCATGCCATGCCGCCATAGAAATCCTCGGCATAGACGCCCAGCGTCTCCGCGCCGTGCATCTCAGGAATCTCGCACAGCTCCGTCACCTTGAAGGAGCGTCCGTCCGCCATCTGCAGCGCCTGCACATCCTCCGGGAACAGCGCGTCCAGCTCGGTGCCGCGCACGCCCAGCACATCGATCAGCTGATGGGGCGCACCGCCCAGCCACGCCAGACCATGCTCGTCCACCACGCCGGAGAAGTAGGTCATCAGCAGCGTTCCGCCGTTTGCAACATAGTCGCGCAGCTTCCTGGCAAAGCTCTCCTTGAGCATGAACAGCATCGGACAGATGACCAGCTTATAACGGGAAAGATCCGTACACTCCCGCTCGTCGCGGAAATCAACGTTCACGCCCAGCTGCCACAGGCTGCGGTAGTGCATGTTGACGCTGTCGAAATACTGCATGTTTTTCGCCTGGCCGGTCTGAGCATAGTCAATGGCCCACCAGTTGCTCCAGTCGTAGATGATGCATGCCTGCGCCTGCGCCTTTTCCTTGTCATAAATGGGCTGCAGGCTCTCCAGTGCCCTGCCGACCTGCGTCACATCCTTGAACACGCGGGTATCATCCCGGCCGTCATGATCGACCACCGCGCCATGGAACTGCTCCGCTGCGCCGCGGCCCTTGCGCCACTGGAAGTAGAGCACGCTTTGGCTGCCGTGCGCCAGCGCCTGCATGGAGGACAGCAGATGCATCCCCGGACGCTTAAGCTTGTTGACAGGTTTCCAGTTAACCTGCGAGGGCGTGGACTCCATCAGCAGGAAGGGCTGATCCTTGAAGGAACGCATCATGTCGTGGTTCATGGCAAATTCCGCTGCGCGCGCCACATCATCCCCGGAATGCCACAGGGGGTATGCATCCCAGGATACCACATCCATCTCCTCACACAGGTCGAAGTAGTCGTAATCCCAGAAGCGTTCCATCAGGTTGGCCGTTACCTTCAGCTCCGGATTCACGGCTTGCACCGCATCGCGCTCCGCCATCATGAAGGTCTTGCACTGCCATGTGCTGAAGCGCCGCCAATCGATATACATGCCGTTGGTGCTGGTTTCAGCCATGCTGCCGGGAGCCTCCACCTGTGTCCAGTCGGTGTAGCGGTGCGCCCAGAAGGAGGTCCACCATGCGTCATTGAGCTTATCCAGCGTGCCGTACTTCTCCTTGAGCCACTCGCGCCACTTCTGCTGGCACAGCTCGCAGTGACACTCACCGCTCATTTCATTGGACAGGTGCCACAGGATCACAGCGGGATGATTGGCATAGCGCTGGGCCAGGCGGGTATCCATCTCACGCACCTTGCGGCGATACACAGGCGACGTCAGGCAGTGATTGTGCCGGCCGCCGAAGTGATAGCGCTGATAGTGATCGCTGACGCGCAGCACCTCCGGGTACTTCTGCGCCATCCATGCCGGACGTGCACCGCTGGGCGTGGCAAGGATGATCCGGATGCCGCCCTTCCACAGCCGGTCAATCACCTGATCAAGCCATTCAAAATCATACACGCCATCCTCAGGCTCCAGACGCGCCCAGGAAAAGATGCCGATGGACACGCAGTTGACATGCGCCTTCTGCATCAGCTCCACATCGCGGTCAAGGATATCCGGACGGTCAAGCCACTGGTCAGGGTTGTAATCGCCGCCATGCAGGAAAGCAGGGAATCGGGGAGTGAAGGTCATAAAGCGTCCCTCCATGATCTCATGATGATGCTTCTATTTTACCGGGATACAGAGGTTTTGTAAAGCAGAAAAGCGGCGCACCGCAGGAAAACGCCCGCTTTCGCAGATGCAGAATCCCTTTCTCTTCCCGAAAACGTGGCCGCAGCCACTTTTTCGACACGCTGAGCGCCCGATGGACTTTTCCATCGGGCGCCGTGAATGTGATTCAGTTGCTGCGACCGGACGTCTTACTGCGCGGCAGTCACAGAAGTGATGTGGGTGTTGGGGCCCTCGTACCAGTACAGGAAGCCAACAACGTCCACCACGTCGCCAGCCTTCAGCTCGCCCACCGCCTTGTACACAGCGGTCTCGGGATCAGTCAGGTAACGCTCGACGCAGAAGCTGTAGGCAGCGCCGTTCAGGCTCAGGTTGACGTAGATGTCGTCACCGGGCTGGCCGTTCTTGTACTCGATGCCTTCAACGGTCATGCCCTTGAAGATGGCCAGCTGGTTCTGATAGTTCACCAGCTCCTCCGTGCCCAGCAGCGCAGTCAGGTCAACAGGCTCAGCAATGTAGCTGATGCCGCCCTCGACAAACTCGAAGGTCGCGTCCATGACCTCGACCTCGCCGGCCCACTGGCCCTTGAAGCCGGTCACCTTGATCTTGGCGCCGGGAACCAGCTTGGCAGCGTCTTCCTCGGAGCAGGCCAGCTCGTACAGGAAGTAAGCGCCCTCCTGATCGGCAGCGTACACGGTGATCTTGTTGTCCCACCAGGACTGGGTCGCCTGCACGTAGCACTCGATGACGACTTCCGCCTCGATCTCCGCGGCAGCGTACTCAGCGTAGGTCATCACGCCCTCGGACTTTGCCTCAACCGCAGTTTCTTCCGCCAGCACAGCACCGCAGGACAGCAGCATGGTCAGCGCCAGCAGCATCGCAAAAAGCTTCTTCATTTTGTTTCCCTCCAAATTTTCAATGTGGTCAGGGGTACAGAATCATTATACAACAAAATGACAAAAAATCAATGGTATCCGTTGTTCTTTACGCGCTTTCGCTTTTTGGCCGCATCCACGGCCACATAGGCAATGATTCCTCCCCACGCAAGGCCGATCGCGCTCAGCAGCGTCACCGCCGTGCCCGGCAGCGGGCCCAGCTCCTGCTTGCCGCCGGAGGAGCCCTGGGATCCGTCAAGGTTCAGGCGGTACAGGGAGATCATCTTGTCGTACAGGTTGCTGATGAAGGCGTCGTCAACAGTCTTCTTGCGGCGCACGCCCTTGGTGACCTCCTCGATCATCTGACCCGCCGCATCGCGCAGGGAAGCAGAGCCGTTGAACACCGGCGTGACGAAGGTATCGTCCACATGCTCCAGCAGCAGCTGCGTCGCCTGCATCTTCACGTCGTAATGCAGGTCGTTGTCCTCGCCGCTGCGGGAGAGGTAATCCTGATATTCGGCAGATTCCTGCGCCTTGCTGGTCACGGGAACGTAGCCCTCGGTGCTGGCATAGGCAATCTGCACCTCGCTGGTCAGCATGTACTGCGCGAAAATCCACGAGGCCAGCACCTCCTGCGGATCCTCCTTATTAAACACGCACATGGAGGGGCCCTGAGAGATCATCTGTGGATTTTCCGTGTCGAACTGCGGGAGCATCATGACCGCCGTTTCAAACTGTACCAGCTTATCCTCCGCAATGTCAATCAGGGGCGCCTGTGACCCCATCCATGTCGCGCCTGCAGTGGAGTCGATGGCGAAGATACACTGACCGGCATTGAGGAAATTGGCCGGGTAGCTGGATATCTTGAAGGTGGAAAAAGCGCCGCTCTTTACATGGCTGGCGACAGTTTCCAGCAGTTCCCTGGTCGTGTCGTTGAAGATGAGGATCTGTCCGTCCTGATTGGAGTAGCCCGCGCCCTTCTGGCGGAGCATCTGGATCATCATGTTGTCCGTAGACTTGTAGATGAAGGGGATCATGGTCTTCTGGCCGTTGACAAGGTAATTGCCCGCCTCATCCTTGGCCGTGGCAGCCTCCGAAACCTCCCAGACGAAGTCCCACGTCAGCTTCTCAGGCAATGTGAAGCCCAGCTTCTCCACGAAGGTCTTGTTGACGTAGCAGGCCTCGGTGGAGCGCATGTAAGGCACAGCGTAGTAATGTCCGTCAAAGGCGCATTCTGCAAGAAACTGCGGGATGATTTCCGCCTTTGTGGGCGCGTCAAAGCGGATCTCGCTTCCGCCAAGACCGTACTTCGCATCCGTCATCAGCCCGTCCAACGGCGCGACGCAGTTGTCGCCCGTCAGATAGGTAGCGATGTGGTCAGGGTAGGTAATGCACACATTCGGCGTGGTGTCAGTGGCAATATTGGTGATGACATCGTTGTAGATCCTGCCGTAATCGGTATACAGACGCAGGTTGACCCTGATGTTGGGATAGATGGCCTGAAAATCCTCAATCGCCTTGCGATAAAGGTCAGCCTGCGTGATGTTGGTGTCGTTCTTGGCCCAGAAGGTGATTTCATACGTGCGGGATTCATCGAATGCCGCAGGAATCTCAAAGGCAGACTTGTCCTGCGATCCATGGCAGCCCGTCAGCAGCAGGCATGCCGCGCACAGGAACAGCAGCAGCACGTTCTTCAGCATACGGCTCATCCCTTCGTACCTCCCCTCGCCACGCCGGCCATGATCTTCTTATGGAAGATGAGGAACAGCACGATCAGCGGAATGGAGATGGCCACGACCGCCGCCATCATCGCCGGTACGTTTTCACGGCCAAAGCCGTTCTCGCGGATCTCCTGAATGCCGTTGGACACAAGGAAGTAGCTCTGATCATCGGTAATCAGCCGCGGCCAGACATAGGAGTTCCAGCACTCAATGACCTTCAGGATCGCGATGGTCACGATGGTCGGACGGCAGATCGGGATCATGACCTTCCACAGGTACTTCATGTCGGAGGTCGCGTCCACCTTAGCGGCGTAGTACAGCTCATCCGGCACCTGCGCAAAGTTCTCCTTCAGCAGGTAAATGTAGAACACCGAAGTGACCGAGGGCAGGATAAGCCCCAGAAAGGTGTTGCGCAGGTCAAGGTTGGTGATGGTGACAAAATTGGTGATGATCACCAGCTCATTGGGGATCATCATCAGGGACAGGAAGATGACAAAGGCAATGTTCCTGCCCGGAAAGTCCAGCCTTGCAAAGGCATAGGCCGCCAGCACCGTCACAACCATCATGACCGCAGTGGTGATGATGGTGAAGATCAGCGTGTTGATAAAATACTGCGCCAGCGGAACGGCCGTGAAGGCCTCCATATAGTTTTGCAGCGTCGGGGACAGGGTGAAAAGCTGCGGGATGTACTCCGCGTTATAAGCGCTGTAGCTCTTCAGGGACGTGAGAATCATCCAGTAGAACGGGAACAGCACCACCAGCGCCCACAGCGCCAGAAGGGCGTAAACGATCGTGTTCCGCACCCGCGCACCCGTACGCGCCCGGCGTTCGATCTTCTCGAAATCCATGAACTTGCCCATATGCTCCCCTCCTCTCAATAATGCACGTGCTTCCTGCTCACCAGCAGGTTGATGCAGGTGATCGTCAGCACGATGACAAACAGGATGATCGCCGCTGCGGACGCAAAGGACGGGTATCCGCCGCTGTCGCCATAGAGCATGTCGTACACATAGCCAACGATGGTGTTCATTTCCGCAGCGTTCAGGTTGGTGCCGAAAAGCGCCACGGCATCGCTGTACGCCTTGAATGCGCCGATAAAGCCCGTGATGATCAGGTAGAACACCGTCGGGGAGATCAGCGGCAGCGTGATGCGGAAGAAGATGCGGCTCCTGGTGGTGCCGTCCACGCGGGCAGCCTTATAATAGGTATCGTTGACGGAAGCCAGCGCGCTGGTCAGCACCAGAATCTTGAAGGGCATGACCACCCACACCGTGTAAGTGCACAGCACAAGCATCTTCGCCCAGTAGGGGCCGTCGATGAAGTCGATGGGCGACACGCGGAACCAGCCCAGCACCAGATTGATCAATCCGTCTGTATAGGGCGTCTTCTTGAACAGGATCATGAACACCAGGCCAACAGCAAGCGTGTTGGTCACATAGGGCAGGAAATAAACCGTCTGGAAAAGGTTGCGCAGCTTCTCAATGGAGGAAAGCCCGAGGGAAATCAACAGCGCAAGGCCGGTCGAAAGCGGTACCGTGATCGCCACGAGGATGAAGGTGTTCTTTACCGCCTGCAGGAAGTAGGGATCATGCAGGACGTAGGCGTAATTGTACGCCCCTACGCCGTAGTAGGTCTGAGAGGCGGAATTGTATCCTTCCTCAAAGGAATAGATGAACACGTCTATCAACGGGTACACCATGAAAAAACCGAGGAACAGGATGGCCGGCAGCAAATAGAGCCAGCCCTTCATGCTTCTGTTGTCCATATGCGCCCTCCTCACGCGAGCTGCGCGTCAATGCGCAATTCCGTATCCTTTGCAAAGAGCAGCGTCTTTTCCGGCACGATGGAGAAACGGACAGCTTCTGCCTCGTCATCCACGCGGCTTGTGGACGGAATGATCGCCCTGAGCTGGGTGCTCTCCAGCGCCGGATGCCCCGCCACCACCGATACGTCACGGCCCATGACCTCCACACCCTGCAGCATGCAGCGCAGCGGGCCCTGCTCATCCAGGATGAAGCCCTCCGGACGAACAGCGGCATACACCTCCTGATCCGGCACACCCTTGGCCGTCAGGATCGCATCCTGGCCTGCATACAGCATGCCGCCGCAGATGCGCCCGTGGAACACGTTGATCGGCGGCGTACCGAGGAATTTCGCCACAAACAGGTTTGCCGGGCTGTCATAGACCTGCTGCGGCTTGCCGATCTGCTGCAGCACGCCGTCCTTCATCACCACGATCATATCGGAGATGCTCATTGCCTCCTCCTGATCATGGGTGACAAAAACCGTGGTGATCTTCGTTTCCCGCTGGATACGGCGGATTTCCTCACGGGTCTGCAGGCGAAGTCTCGCGTCAAGGTTGGACAGGGGCTCATCCATCAGCAGCACGCGCGGGCGCTTCACCAGCGCACGGGCAATGGCCACGCGCTGCTGCTGGCCGCCGGACAGCTCCGCAGGCTTGCGGTCCATGAGCGCGTCAATCTGCACCAGCTTCGCTGCTTCAAGCGCGCGTGACTGCATCTCCTGCTTGCTCAGGCGCTTGTCCCCCTTGAAATTCTCCATCGGGAACATGATGTTCTTTTCCACCGTCAGGTGGGGATACAGCGCGTAATTCTGGAACACGATGCCCACGCCGCGATGCTCTGCCGGAAGCTTCGTCACGTCTTCCCCATCGAAGTACACCTTACCGTCCGAAACCTTGTGCAGGCCGCTGATCAGGTTCAGAACCGTCGACTTGCCGCAGCCGGAGGGGCCCAGCAGGCCTACCAGCTTGCCATCGGGAATCTCAAAGGTGAAGTCATTGACTGCGATCACATCCGGCGCATTCTTGCCCCGGCCCGGAAACCTCTTGGTCAGATGCTCAAGTACAATCTTCATATGCTACCCCATCCTTGATATCGTCTGCTGTATGACGGCGCTGCCATCTCCAGCGCCTGCGCCGTTCCCTCCTATTTTACTCTGACGCGGGGAACAAGTCAATGTCTGCCGCCGTGCCGGAGGCAAGTTCTGTGCTTTTGCGCAGGCATCCCATATTCGCCTGCCGGCATTTCATGCATTTACAAAACGCAGCATCCGTGATATAAATAAAGTACAAACCTGCCGACCTCAAAGGAGCCGTGGAAAATGGAGAATCTGATTCTGTCGTTCAACGTCGTGCTGCCGCTGTTCCTGTGCATCATGCTGGGCTATTTCCTGCGGCGCATCGGCATGATGGACGAGCCCATCCGTCTGAGTCTGAACAAGCTGTGCTTCAAGGTGTTCCTGCCCCTGCTTCTGTTCAATAACATTTATACCACAGACATCTCCACAGCCTTCAACCTGAAGCTGATTCTCTTCAGCGTATCAGGGCTGGCGGCGCTGTTCATCGTACTGATGCTGTTCATTCCCCGGATTGAAAAGGAAAATCCCCGCCGGGGTGTGATGATTCAGGCCATTTTCCGCGGCAACTTTGCCCTGTTTGGCCTGCCGGTAGCCGAATCCCTGTGCGGCGCGGCCAATATGGGCCCCACCTCTCTGCTGGTGGGCGTAACAGTACCGGTGTTCAACATCATGGCCGTCATCGCGCTGGAGACCTTTCGCGGCGGTAAACCCAGCGTACGCAAGATGCTCCGCGGCATCGCGACCAACCCGTTGATCATCGCTTCCCTGCTGGGCATCGCGTTCAATCTGCTGCAGGTCAGGCTACCCTCAGCCGTGCATGAGAGCATCATTGATCTGGGCGGCGTTGCGACGCCGCTGTCACTGGTTGCGCTGGGCAGCTCTTTCATGTTCTCCAGCGTCGCGGGCTTCCGCCGTCAGCTAGTCATCGCCTTGGCAGGCAAGCTGGTCATCAGTCCGCTGATCATGGTGACGCTGAGCGCAATGATGGGCTTCCGCGCCGAGACACTGGTGCCCATCCTGATCATGTTTGGCGCGCCCACGGCGGTTTCGTCTTTCCCGATGGCGCAGCAAATGGGCGGCGACGGCGATCTGGCTGCATCGCTGGTTGTTTTCACCTCAGGTCTGGCAATCCTGACGATTTTCCTGTTCGTGTTCGTACTCAAGACGCTGGGGCTGATCTGATCCGGCAGCATACGCCGGTGCGGCTCCGGTTTTCCTCCACTGCCTGATGGGAGGTCATCTCATGGAGTATATCATCGTTGCCGTCGCGGCAATGCTGGCCGGGATCGGCACAGGCCTTGTAGGGCTGAGCGCCGCAACGGCAATGGTACCGCTGCTGATCGTTCTATGCCCGACCTTCGGCGGCGAACACGGCGCGTTCATGGCCACTGCCATCGCGCTGGCCAGTGACATTCTGGGCTCCGCCGTCACATCCTTTGTCTATGCGAAGAACAAAAAGATCGATCTGAAGCATGGCTGGCTGCTGCTGAGCTGCGTCGTGTTCATGTGCACCCTGGGCTCAGCCGCAGCTTACTTCACCCACCAGAGCGTGCTGGGCAATTTTTCCCTCTTCCTGTGTGTCGCCATCGGCATCCGCTTCCTCGTCAAACCCGATTCCAAGGACAAGCCGGATCAGGCCGGCAGCGTCCGTCTGACGGCAAAGGAAATCGCCGTGTCGCTCTTCTTCGGCCTGACAATTGGCTTCGGCACCGGCTTCTTCGGCTCCGGCGGCGGCATGATGATGCTCATTGTCTTCACCGCCATGCTGGGCTATGACAGGCGCACGGCAGTGGGAACCTCCACCTTTATCATGACCTTCACCGCGCTGATCGCCTCGGTCAGCCACATCCTGATGGAGCCTGCCATCCTGCTGGAATGCTGGGATTATCTGCTCCTGTCCATTGTGATTGCGACATTCTTCTCCCTTGTCAGCGCCCGCTTCGCCAATCGGGTTAACGCAAGAGCCGTCGGCCTTGTCACCGGCGTAACGCTGCTGACCCTCGGCCTTGCGATGATCCTCCTGAACAACATCAGCCGCATCGACATGGCTGCGGTAACAGCGGTACTGGTTCTCTTTGGTAAGTACATGGCGTATATCATTGCAGCCGCATCGCTGCTTCTGATCCTGCGCTGCACCGTGAAGGTGCCTGACTTTTTGTTCCGCAAGCTGCTGCACATCGTGGCTTTCACGTCCATCCTGCCGGCCGTGCTCTGGGCGGACAGCTGGCAGCAGGCTGCGGCAGTCAAGGCGCTGTTTCTGGTGGTTATCATCATCGGCCTGACAGCCATTGAACGTCTGCCTTTTTACAAATCCCTGTTCGTGGAGAAAGGCAAGCACGAGGTGCTGGTGAGCTTTATCCTGCTGTTTTCGCTCATGGCGCTGCTGATCGGGGTGTTCTGGGGCGTCCTTGGCGATGCGTACAGATACATCCCCATTGCCGCGATCATGGCATGGGGCCCCGGCGACGGCGCGGCGGCCATCTGCGGCAGGCTGTTCGGACGGCACAAGCTGCAGGGCCGGATGATCGAGGGCGTAAAATCCGTGGAAGGCAGCATTGCTATGGCTTTGACGTCCTTCTGCTGCACGCTGCCGGTGCTGCTGATCATGTCCGGCATGTCCGTGACGGATTGCCTCCTGTTGTCGCTGGTGATCGCTCCCGTCTCCGCCCTGACAGAGCTGTTCACCAAGCACGGCTTGGACACGGTCACAGTCCCCATCGCCGCCAGTATCATCCTGGGGCTGGCAGCGATGCTGTAACGAACAAAACACATGCCCCATGAATCCGCAAGGCCGGAACCTGCACACTTCGCAGACTCCGGCCTTTTTTATGGCTTCTCACATTTCCCTATTGACAATAGTCCGAATACGTACTATTATGTACCCGTACACAGGTGCAGGAAGGACGGGAGGCAGCGATGAATGAGTGATATGCGGCCGTTGATGCGGCGCTTCTGTACAGCATGGAGCAGGGTGAGCCACGCCTATTGCTCCGCATCAAACATCGGCGTGAAGGATTCGATGCTCTGGCTGCTGTACGCCCTCGACGACGGCGAAAGCCACTCGCAGAAGTCGATCTGCGAGGAATGGTACATCCCCAAAACGACATTGAACACAACCATCAAGCAGGCCGAGCGCGAAGGCTACCTGACCCTCACGCCCATCCCCGGCAAGCGCCGGGAAATGGCCATCCAGCTGACGGAATACGGCCGCATCTATGCCGTGAGCGTGCTGGCCCCGGTCTATGAAGCCGAGGAAAAGGCCATGTCCGAGCTGATGAAAAAGTACCCCATCCTTTTCGTAGACGCGATGAGCTTCTATGCTGCGCAATTCGAGCAGGCACTGGATTCCCAGCTGAGCGCGTGGCAAGGCGCTGAAGCCGCCGCGCCGTCGGAAACGGACGAACTGACCTGATTTTCAACGGAGGAAACACTATTATGGAAAAGAAAGAGCCGTCTGTCCGCAAGGCAGCGCTGATCTGGCGCTTCCTCAAGGGCAGCAAGGCGATGTTCGTCATGAGCATGCTGATGGCGGCTGTCGCAGCGCTGGCGGATATGATCACCCCGCAGATCATCCGCGCGGCGGTTGATAATGCCATCGGCGGCAATGAGCCCACCTTTGGCCCCGCAGTGATGAAGCTGGTCAACAGCGTAGGCGGCTTTGCCTACCTCGGGCAGCATCTGTGGATCATGGCGCTGGCGGTGCTGGCCGTCGCAGTGGTGAAGGTACTGAGCCAGTACGGCTTTCTGGTATTCAACACCCGCGCCTCCGAAACCCTCGCCAAAACCATGCGCGACACGCTCTATACCCACATTGAGCGTCTGCCCTTCTCCTGGCATATGAAGAATCACACCGGCGATATCATCCAGCGCTGTACCTCGGACATTGACACCACGCGCAACTTCGTTGCCGGTCAGATGACAAACCTGTTCCGCATCCTGATCCTTGTGGTGCTGTCGATGATCTTCATGTTCTCCATGAACGGCCTGCTGGCGCTGATCGCCCTGATTCCCATGCCGCTGATCGTGCTGTATTCCTTCAGCTTTCACAACAAGATCGGCAGCGGCTTCAAGGAGTGCGACGAGGCAGAGGGACGTCTGTCCGCCATGGCGCAGGAGAACCTCACCGGCGTACGCGTGGTGCGCGCCTTTGGCCGCGAACGCTATGAACGTGACCGCTTTGAAAAGCACAACGAGGAATATACCGGCCTGTGGGTGCGTCTGGCAAAGGTGATGAGCCGCTTCTGGAGCACCTCTGACGTTCTCAGCGGCGTGCAGATCATGCTGGTGGTGGTCTTCGGCGTGGTATTCTGCCTGCGCGGCGAGATGACCCCGGGCGAGTACATCGCCTTCATCTCCTATAACTCCCTGCTGGTATGGCCCATCCGACAGCTGGGCCGCATGATCTCCGACATGTCCAAGGCAGGCGTTGCTGTCGACCGCATCGGGTATATTATCGAATCCGAAATCGAAAAGGACTGCGAAAATGCCCTGACCCCCGATATGACCGGCGACATCGCCTTCGAGCATGTGAACTTCGCCTACGACGGCTGCCCGCAGATGCTGCATGATATCACCTTCACCATGAAGGCGGGCACAACGCTGGGCATCCTCGGCGGCACGGGCAGCGGCAAGTCCACGCTGATGCTGCTGCTGGATCGGCTCTACGATCTGCCTGCCGATTCGGGCCGGATCACCATTGGCGGCGTGGACGTTGCAAGCATCAGTCGCGAGCACCTGCGCAAAAACATCGGCATCGTCCTGCAGGAGCCCTTCCTGTTCTCCCGGACGCTGAAGGAAAACCTTTCCATCACCGACGAAAAACTGACCCTGACCGACATCCGCGAGGCTGCCCGGGCCGCCTGTCTGGACGAAACCATCGAGGGCTTCACCAAGGGCTATGAGACCTTCGTGGGTGAGCGCGGCGTAACGCTCTCCGGCGGCCAGAAGCAGCGCGCAGCCATTGCCCGTATGCTGACGCAGCATACGCCTATCATGATCTTCGACGACTCCCTGTCCGCTGTGGACGCAGAAACCGACGCAAAGATCCGCAAAGCCCTGGAAAAGCGCTTTGGCAGCGCGAGCATCATCCTGATTTCCCACCGCATCACCACGCTGTCCAAGGCCGACCAGATCATCGTCCTGGACCGGGGCCGCATCGCCGAGATGGGCACGCCCCAGGAGCTGCAAAAGGCCGGCGGCCTGTACCAGCGTATCTATGAGATCCAGTCCCTGTCCGCAGAGGAGGTGGACGCATGAGTCAAGTAAACCCCGAAGCTGAAAAGCGGTCCCTGCCCTTCTTTGGCATCGGCAAGGTGCTTCCCTTCATGAAGAAGTACCGCCGCATGGTCATCGTGATGATCCTGTGCGGCCTGATGTCCACGGGCGTCGACCTGCTGATTCCCCAGTTCCAGCGCTATGCCCTGAATCACTTCATCGGCACGAACACGCTGGATACGCTCCCCTTCTTCATCACCGTCTATGTGGCAGTCATCCTGCTGACAGCGGTGCTGAACTACATTTCCTGCACCTACGCGATGAAGACGGAGGTCAGCGTCAACCGCGATCTGCGCAACGCTGCCTTCTCCCACCTGCAGACGCTGTCCTTCTCCTATTTCAATCAGAACAGCGTCGGGTATATCCATGCCCGCGTCATCAGCGACACCAGCCGCATCGGCTCTCTTGTGTCGTGGTCGCTGATGGACAGCGTGTGGCATCTGTCCTATCTTGTTGGCGCGGTACTGGTCATGCTGCTGGTCAATGCCAAGCTGGCCCTGCTGGTCATCACCATCCTGCCGCTGATCGTACTGCTCTTCTCCGTCTTCCAAACCAAGCTGATCCGCGTCAACCGCGAGGTGCGCGAGCTGAACTCCAAGATCACCAGCGACTTCAACGAGGGCATCACCGGCGCAAAAACCATCAAAACCCTCGTCATCGAGGACAAGATGGCCGGTGATTTCGTCGCCGATACCGGCGCGATGCGCCGCAAGGCTGTCCGCGTCGCCCATCTTCGCGGCCTGTTTGCCGCGACGCTCAACATGGCCTCCTCCCTCGCGCTGGCCATTGTCCTTTGGCAGGGCGGCTACATCGCCGCCAGCGAGGTGGGCACCTTCTCCATGTTCATGTCCTATGCGCAGGGCATGATGGAGCCTGTCCGCTGGATCATCGATGCAATCTCTGATCTGATCACCACGCAGGTAAACATCGAGCGCTTCTCCCGTCTGCTGGAAACGAAGTCCGATGTGGTGGATTCGCCCGAGGTCATTGAGAAGTACGGCGACGCCTTCGAGCCCAGGCGTGAAAACTGGGAGCCCCTGCGCGGCGACATTGAATTCCGCAACGTGGACTTCAAATACCCCGACGGCGACGAATATGTGCTGGAAAACTTCAGCCTGAAGATCCCCTTCGGTTCCAACATCGCCATCGTCGGCGAGACCGGCGCAGGCAAGTCAACGCTGGTGAACCTCGTCTGTCGCTTCTTTGAGCCGACGAAGGGCCAGGTGCTCATCGACGGGCGCGACGCCCGCGAGCGCTCCCAGCTGTGGCTGCATTCCGCCATTGGTTACGTCCTGCAGACGCCCCACCTCTTCTCCGGTACCGTTCGCGAGAACCTGCTCTACGGCAATCCGAACGCCACGGAGGAGGAAATCCGCCGTGCACTGGAGTTGGTGAGCGCCACAGAGGTCGTGGACCGCATGGAAAAGGGCCTGGACAGCGACGTCGGTGAGGGCGGCGACATGCTCTCCACCGGCGAAAAGCAGCTGATTTCCTTCGCCCGTGCCATTCTCGCTGATCCGCGCATCCTCGTGCTGGACGAAGCCACTGCCTCCGTTGACACCCTCACGGAGCAGAAGATTCAGTCCGCCATCGAGACCATCATCAAGGGCCGTACCTCGCTGGTTATCGCCCACCGTCTTTCAACGGTCAAGAACGCCGATCTGATCCTCGTGGTCAAGGACGGCAAAATCATCGAACAAGGCCGCCACGAGGAGCTCCTCAAAGCCCGCGGTCACTATTACAGCCTCTACACCCGCCAGTATGAGGACGAAGCCACGTCCAGCATCTTCTCGGCCGGGTAAACCGCAGCGGACTGCCTCCACCAACGGAGACAGTCCGTTTTTGTGTGTAATGTTTCGCTTCATGGATGCGATTCTCCATCCGAAACACCTTTACTTCCGGGAAGAGATTTGCCAAGGGTAAATGATCCTTGCTCGTGCAGACAAACAAAAAGAAAATGCACAGTCACAAAAACAAATCCACCTTCATCGGCTTCCTCCTATCGCTGCCATCCTATTGTTTTTTCATCGCATTTTGTACCGCGCCGCCCATTTCGTCCGATTCAGGGGCTTGACAAAGGCGTATCAACGTGCTATCATGCTATCAGTTCATCACACTAAAGCGATGAACCATTGAAGAAAACAAATCATGGAGGATATGAACATGAAGAAGCTGCTGGTTATGCTGATGGCCCTGGTGATGGCCCTGACCCTGACGGCAAGTGCCGATACCGCGAGCGACAAGCAGTACGTGATCGATAAGGGCGTGCTGGTTGTGGGCATCACGGACTTCGCACCCATGGATTACAAGGATGAAAACGGCAACTGGATCGGCTTCGATGCGGATCTGGCAAAGGCCTTCGCCGCCGAGCTGGGCGTTGCAGTCGAATTTGTGGAGATCGACTGGGACAACAAGATCCTTGAGCTCAACGGCAAGGCAGTCGATTGCATCTGGAACGGCATGACCCTGACCGACGCCGTGAAGGCCGCCATGGAATGCTCCAACCCTTACATGAACAACGCGCAGGTTGTGGTCGTGCCCGCAGATCAGGCCGACAAGTATCAGAGCCTCGAGAGCCTGAAGGACCTGTCCTTCGCGGTGGAAGCCGGCAGCGCCGGTGAAGCCGAGGTCGCCGCGCTGGGCCTGAACTACACCCCCGTATCCGCTCAGGCAGATGCGCTGATGGAGGTCGCCGCCTTCACCTCCGACGCCGCCGTGATCGATGCGCTGATGGCCGCCGCCATGATCGGCGAGGGCACCAGCTACGCAAACCTGACCTACACCATTGGCCTGAACAGCGAGGAATACGGCGTGGGCTTCCGCACCGGCTCTGATCTGGCCGCCGAGCTGAACGCCTTCCTCGTCAAGTGCTACGCCGACGGCACCCTGCAGCAGATCGCCGAAACCTACAAGGTGCAGGCTGCACTGATCGAGCAGAAGTAATCCACAGGCTGTCCACACAGGGGAAATCGCTCACCGCAGCGGTTTCCCCCTTTCCGCTTCATCATAACCTTTTCACAAGAAAGTTGGTCCGATATGCAAGAGCTTCTGGCGCAGATTGCTGAGCAGTTCCCCATCGTATTCCGCTCATTGAACACCGGCTTCGGACAGACACTGCGGCTGTTTTTTGTCACGCTGCTGGGTGCGATGCCGCTGGGTCTGGTGATCTCCTTCGGTTCCATGAGCCGCTTCAAGCCGCTCAAATGGCTGACCCGCATGGTGGTAGGCGTAATCCGCGGCACTCCCCTGATGATCCAGCTGCTGATCTTCTATTATTTCCCCGGCCTTGTGCTCAAGACGAACATCTGGGGCAGCGGCGAGGCCGGACGCTTCTTTGCCGCATCCATCGCCTTCATCATCAACTATGCCTGCTACTTCTCTGAGATTTACCGCGGCGGCATTCAGGGCATTCCCGTGGGACAGGAGGAAGCAGGCTTGGTGCTGGGCATGACGCCGATGCAGATATTCTTCCGCGTCAAGCTGATGCAGATGATCAAGCGCATCGTACCGCCCATGTCCAACGAGGTCATCACGCTGGTCAAGGATACTTCCCTTGCGCGCATCATCGCGCTGCAGGAGATCATCTGGGCCGGTCAGGCATTCATGAAGGGCAGTCAGGGCATTTCCGGCGCGATCTGGCCGCTGTTCTTTACGGGTGTGTACTATCTTGTCTGGAATGGCGTAATGTCATGGCTGCTGGGCAAGCTGGAACAGAAGCTGGACTATTTCAGGTAAGGAGGCGGAGACGATGTCAATCCTGCAGGTAGAGAATCTCCAGAAGAGCTTCGGCGCAACGAAAGTCCTTGATGGCATCAGCTTCACCATGGAGCAGGGCGAGGTGCTGTCGATGATCGGCTCCTCCGGCAGCGGCAAAACGACGCTGCTGCGGTGTCTGAATTTCCTCGAACGCCCTGACAGCGGCCGCATCCTCATGGGAGACGAGGTGCTCTTTGACGCCTCCGACGCCCGCACCCTTCGCGAGAGCGAGATTCGCAAAAAGCGGCTGCATTTCGGTCTGGTATTCCAGAATTTCAACCTCTTCCCCCAGTACACGGCGCTCCAGAATGTCATGCTCGCCAAGGAGCATCTCGCCAAAGAGCGCCCTGATTACAAGGCAAACAAGCATCGCATCCATCAGGAAATTGAGGAGCAGGCCCGGGATCTGCTCGTTCAGATGGGCCTGAAGGACAGGATGCAGAACCATCCGCATCAGCTGTCCGGCGGCCAGTGCCAGCGTGTCGCCATCGCCCGCGCCCTGAACCTCCAGCCGGATATTCTCTGCTTCGACGAGCCCACCTCCGCCCTTGATCCCGAACTGACCGGCGAGGTACTGCGCGTCATCCGGGAGCTGGCTGACAAGAACACCACCATGATCATCGTTACCCACGAGATGTCCTTTGCCCGGGATGTGGCCAGCAAGGTCATCTTCATGGATGACGGCCGCATCTGCGAGATGGGCACACCGCAGGAGGTCTTTGAGAACCCTCAGCAAGCCCGCACAAAGCAATTCCTCTCCAATTATACAAGCGGCAGGTAACGAAGAGAAACGGAGGGCTCCGACGGCCAGAGGCATTCCGTGGGAGCGAGTCCCCAGTGGGGACTTACCGAAGGCGAAAGCGACGAGGAATGTTCATGCGTCCCTGGCCGTCGGAGACTTTCATTCCCTGACTTTCCGTGAAAAATCCTTTTTCCTGCCTTTCCCGTACAGATCCGAAAACGCCCGCCGTCCTCAGCAGGACAGCGGGCGTTGTTTCAGTTCAGATTAGATTTAACCCAGCCGGATACCGTTCGCGATCTGCTCCTTCTCGTAACGTTCCTTGAGCGCGTTGATGCGGTCATAGGGCGTAAGCAGCTTGGAGAGAGAACGGTCATGGTTCAGGGTGGCGATGATATAGGAGATGTACTTGGACATATCTGCCTCAATGAACCAGGGCGCCGCCTGCAGCTCAGGCGTACGATAGGTCAGGTTGGTGGAGATTACGCCGTCGATCAGGCCTTCCTCATATGCCTTGTTGTACAGCTCCAGGCCGTTGGTGAACAGGGGGAAGGTAACCGCCGCAAAGATGCGGTTGGCGTTGCGCTTCTTGAGGTTACGGGCGACGTCAATGATGCTTTCGCCGGAGGACAGGATGTCGTCGGCAACGAACACGTCCTTACCGTCCAGATCGTTGCCCATGTATTCATGTGCGACGATGGGGTTGCGGCCGTTGACAATGCGGGTGTAATCGCGGCGCTTATAGAACATGCCCATGTCTACGCCCAGCACGGAGGCATAGAAGATGTTGCGGTCCAGCGCGCCCTCATCGGGAGAGACGATCATCAGGTGATCCTTGTCCAGCACGAGGTTCTTTTCCTTGCGCAGCAGAGCCTTGAAGATCTGATAGGAGGGCATGACGGACTCAAAGCCGCCCTCGGGAATCGCGTTCTGCACGCGGGGATCATGCGCGTCGAAGGTGATGATGTTATTCACGCCCATACGCCCCAGCTCCTGCAGCATCAGCGCACAGTCCAGCGATTCGCGGCTGGTACGGCGATGCTGACGGCCGCCGTACAGCAGAGGCATGATGACCGTGATGCGCTTGGCCTTGCCGCCCACGGCAGCGATGGTGCGCTTCAGATCCATGTAGTGATCATCGGGGGACATGGGAACCGTCTGGCCGTACATGTCGTAGGTGCAGTTGTACGCGCCCACGTCGCACAGGATGTACAGGTCAAGACCACGCACGGAATCCTTGATCAGGCCCTTGCCTTCGCCATTGCCGAAGCGCGGGCAGCTCGTGCGGACAAGGAAGTCATCGCGGCCCATACCGGGGGTCGTGGTCATATCGCCAGGCATGGTCGCTTCCGTATGCCTGCGCCACTTCAGCAGCCACTGGTTCACCTTGCCAGCCATTTCCTCCGTGCCGCGCATGGCAATCAGGCCCAGCGGGCCCACCGGCGTTGTCAGAAAGGATTCCTCATTCCAAGTGCTCACGAAATCAGTCACACCATCTACCTCATTCCGTCGCATTTTTCATCTATTGGTTACTTTCCTTGATTGAACGTAACCGTTCCACCCTCTATTATACATGAAATCTCGCATTATGCAAAGGGGTAACGCGAAGAAATTGTGAAAAAAGGTGAACGATTTTATCGCCATTTATCTTCTGGTCGGCCGACAGCAAGAAAAGCACATCGTCAAAGAGCGACAAAATCCAGCATTCCACAAAAAAGCCGAATATTAGTCGCATCAAACCATTTTTCTCCGCAGCATCAGCATGCCCGGATGTGCAGCGGATGATGCAGCGGCTTCTCCCATCATTCCGCAGCAGCTTCGCCGACTGCGCTGACCCCGCTCAACTCGCCGGAAATCCATTCCGCTCTTGACAAAATCCGCTTTCCGGGCTACGATAATCCCCATCACCCCCGAAAGGATGACCTCTGCATGAAGACCTCCGTCCGCGTCGCCCTTGCACTCCTTGGCAGCGCCATTCAAGCCGCCGGGATCTGCAATATCCATGCCTTCGCTAACGTCACCGAGGGCGGCGTTCTGGGCATGACGCTGCTGCTGAATCACTGGTTCGCCATATCTCCGGCGCTGTCGGCGCTGGTGCTCAACGCCCTGTGCTACCTTTTCGGCTGGCGGACGCTGGGACGGAGTTTCCTTGTGTACTCCGCCATCTCTGGCGTAGGGTATTCGGTGTTCTACGGGCTGATGGAGCCCTTCGCACCGCTGTGGCCAACGGTCATCGCATCGCCGCTGGCTTCTGCGCTTCTGGGTGCAGTTTTCGTGGGCGTGGGCGCGGGGCTGTGCGTACGGATCGGCGGCGCGCCCGGCGGGGATGACGCCCTCGCCATGGCTCTCTCGAAGATAACCCGCATCGACATTCAGTGGATCTACCTCTTCACCGACGGCGTGGTGCTTGGCCTTTCGATGTCCTACATCCCGCTCGGCAAGCTGGCCTACTCCCTGCTGACAGTGGTGCTGTCCGGGCAGATCATCGGCTTGATCCAGAAAATCCGGCAGCCGAAGGAATAACCAACCGCATGCAAATACACCCCATATAAACAGAGCGCGCATCTCCATGAAGGCATGATACGCGCTCTGTTTATATTACCGGAGTCACCCCTGCGTTCTTTTGACCGCCTGAAGCTCTCTGCAGAGCCATTCCTCCCCCAGCACCTGATAGCTTTCCGGCACACCGGCTGTCACATCCTCAAAGCCGGCAGCCCGATAGCAGTAATACGCAGATGAGTTGTTTTCAAACACGCCCAGCGAGACCCGCGACACGCCGTATTGCCCAAAGGCAAGCTGCATACCTTGCTGAAGCATGGTCTTTCCTATGCCCTGTCCCCGCCTGTCCGGCGCCACAATCACAAATCCAAAGCGCAGTTCATCCGCAGCTTGCCCGGGGCGCCGCAGCGTAAAGAAGCCCACGGGCCCCTCCTCGTCAACTGCCGTGAAAGGCATGAGCGTTTCCACAAAAGCAAACGCCGCTTCCGTCAGCGGAAATGCGCCGAGGATCCCCGCCGTCCACTGATAGAACGCCCGCTCCTCCTGACACCAGGACAGAACCACCTTTGCATCCGACGCCTGATATGGCCTGATCTGCATGGCGGCCCCCCTTTCTCTGTGCCTTACATGTCAAACCCGTTGAAGCTGTACCGGCTTTCCAGCGGTTTCTTCGGCGGACGCTTGCACTCCTCCGCAGCCACGCCCACAGGCAGGAAGGCCACCAGCTGATACTCCTCCGGCGCACCGAGGATACGGGCCATCTGATCGCCAATGCGGTCGTCATCCGTCACATGACCCTCGATCCAGCAGCTGTCGTACCCCAGCTCAGCAATAGCCAGCAGCATGTTTTCAATCACTGCGGCATAGTCCTGCTTGTAGAACGTCTTGTCCCGGTAGGCAAAAATGGGGCGGGTCAGCACGCAGATCATCGCCGGAGCGGACTCGCCGATAGGAGGCTGGATCACCGTGTGCAGCTGTGCCAGAAGCTCCGGATCATCCACGGCGATGAGGCTGGTCGTCTGCTTGTTGCAGCCCGAGGGCGCGCGCAATCCGGCCTCCATGATGGCCGTCAGATGCTCGCGCGGGACAGGCGTGGGATCATACTTGCCGCGATAGCTTCGCCGGGCAATGATGGCTTCAAACGTATTCATCTTTTTATCCTTTCTTGTCCCTGAACACCTTCACGATGCCCGCGGGACCGTCGATCAGCAGCACTTGCAGGAAGGTCGCAGCCTTCTTGCGCAGACGCTTCAGGGGGCCTTTTTTCGGCATGGGGACAAAAGCGGTTTGACGCGTCGCATCGGATGAAAGCACCCCCGTGCAGCGTGCAGCAGCGTGCTCCCGCAGCATTTGCAGCATCACAGCAGAGGCGCCATCCGGCACAGAAGACGCCACAGGCATGGCAGGTGATACAGGCATTGCCTGTTCAGCAAAGATACGCTGCCACAGTCCGCGCTGGTCGATGTTCAGGTTCTTTTCTACGTTGCTGCGCGCCGCCTGTCCCATCGCACGGCGGTACGGGCCATCCGCCAGCAGGCGAACAATCGCCTTCGCTGCCGCCTTTACATCCCCCTGCGGCACAGACACATGTCCGCCGCCCTGTAAAACAGTCAGGCCGGGCATATCGTAGGTCACGCAGGGAATACCACAGGTTTGCGCCTCAGCCATGGTCAGACAGAAGCCCTCATAGGCGCTGGTACACAGGAACACGTCCGCCCGGGCATAGAAAGGCATCGTATCCTGACAGAAGCCAGGCATCTCGACCTGTTCCATCAGGCCGTTTGCGTCAGCACAACGCCGCAGCTCTGCTTCTGTTTCAGCATCGCCGCCGCCAAGAAGGATCAGCTTCGCATCCGGCACATATCGCCTGACCTCCCGCAGAACCACGATGGCGTCCATCGGTCGTTTTTCCGGCGAAAAGCGACCAGCCCAGAGGATTGTTTGGCCCGCCAACGCGTTCACCGGCGTCTCTGCCGGATCGAAGGTCAGCGGATTGACCGTCCTGTACACACGGGGATTGCAATGCCGCCAGTAGCATTCATCCGCCTCGGATAGCGTCACCACACCATCTGCAAGAGCATACACATCCGGCAGCGCCCGGAAGCGGTCAAGCATCGTCGGCTCCAGCAGCGGCATGGTGAAGGACGAGTGGGTATGTACAATCAATCGGCAGCCCGTGCTGCGAACCGCCAACAGGTCAAAGAGGATCAGCGGATCCGCCCACGCATGATACACCAGCAGATCGAGATCAGCAGCCGCGCTTTGCAGCCCGCCGACATGGGCACGGTTCTTTTCCGGTGACGTGTGGTCGAAGGGCTCAACGACGGCACGCTGTACGCCCTCGGGCAGGAGATAGTCCTCTGCGGTGGGCGCGCTGGACGTCACGAGCGTCACATCATATCCCATTTCCGCCCACAGGCGGATCAAAGCTGCCGCTGTGCGCTGCACGCCGCCGCCTCGCAGGCTGTGGTAATACACGCCAATACGCTTCACCGGACGGACGCTGACCAGCTGGAATATCCCCTGCAGCTCCCTTGCCCAGCCTGGCATATCCAGCAGATACAACGCCGCCAACTCCTGCGCAACCTGTCCGCCGCCATAGGTTCCGGTCAGTACATCCCACGCATACCGGCGGCCCTTCCAGGCAGTCAGGGCACGCAGGCCGGTGGAAATCGTTTTTGCTGCAGGAACGGCCGACGAAACAGTCGCGACCGCGTCTGCAAAGGTTACGCGACCGTATGCACCGGACAGCACATCCCCCAGCAGCGGCTCCGGCAGAAACATCCTCCCCGGACCGGGAAGGAACGCTGCCATGTTCATGTACAGGTGCGTCGCCCCGGGTGCCACAGCCGCTGGCACGCCGGATGGATGAATAACCACTGCGCCCATGCTCCCGGCCTGCCCGGCACGGTATACCCATGCAGGCGCCTTCAGCAGCAGCTCGTCCGTCCATGGGTCTTCCCCACAGAGCTCCGCCGCCCCGGCAATGCTGCGCATCCACTGCACATCCACAGGCCAGCGGATATTCAGCTGATGCCGCTCGGGCGCAGTGATCGGACCATGGAACTTGCCATACAGCCGGGTCAGGGCCGTTAGGAGTTTTCCGGGCTGACTGGAAATACTATCCGGCTGCAGGTGCACATCCACCAACGGCTCCGGCTTGAAATACACCCGGCATTGCTCCGTCAGACGAAGCATCACATCCCAGTCCTGCAGCCGGGGCATGTCCTCGTCAAACCGGATGCTGCGAAACGCCTCCGTTTTTCCCATCATGCACTGCGTGCTGCACAGGTTCTCAAACAGCAGCCTGTCCAGCGTCAGCTGCCCCTCTGGTACGCCCACGGGGAATATCGTCACCGTGCCGTCTGCACCAATACGGTGCATTCCGCAGGCGACCACATCCGCGCCAGTCGCTACCAACAGCGCCAGCTGCTTTTCCAGCTTGTCTGCATGCCAGACGTCATCACTATCCTGAAATGCGACGTACTCGCCCCTCGCCATGTCCACGCCGCGGTTCCGGGCTGCGCAGGCGCCGGCATTGCGTTCCTGCCGTACATACCGCACGCGAGGATCTGTCAGACTGCGGACAGCCGCTTCCGTGCCATCGACGGACGCATCATCCACAATGATGCACTCGAGGTCTGCATACGTCTGCCGCAGCACACTCTCCGCAGCGCGCAGCAGCAGCTCACAGCGGTTATAGGTCGGAATAATGACCGATATCACGGGCGGCTCACCTCCCCTGGAACGAGTATTGATGATATTATGATATCAGTGGGGCGTACGTCTGTCAACGTAAGAAAGCGACCTGCGGGGTCAGCCTTCCTCCTGTGCTGCTTCTGCAGGTTTGAGCCATCCGTACCGAATGCATTCTTCAGCGTCTGTCTTGGCCACAAGCCCCGGCCATGCAGCCCGGACTTGCCAGTATGCTTATTCCTCCCACACGCCCGGCAGGGTTTCGATAAACGCAGCCAGCTCTTTCGCCATGACTGCCGCTTCGCTGCCGCGGATATGCCCCGGTGTGCCGCAGCCGTTGTTGGTATACAGGAAATGGTGCACGCGCTCATCCGTCCGGCGGACATCCTCACAAACTGCATCTATCGCCTTGTCCCAGTTCTCATGGTGGCCAAGGATGGTCGTCGTCAGCACAATGTGTGCGCGGGGGTACTTTTCACGGATTAGTCCGATGAACCGGCGATACTCCGCGCGCCAGTGATCTGCAGCCTCACCGTTGTAATCATCGGCCATGATGTTGACCGGGTTGTGGTCGTTCTGTCCGATGGCAACGATCACCACATGGGGCGTGTACCGCGCAAAATCCCAGGGCGTGGGTTCGCCAAAGGGCGGATAATAGTTGATCTTATCCCACGAGGACAGCATGCCGATGTAGTCAGGGCCGTAGAAATACCCCGTGCCGTCCAGAAGCGCCATACCGCCGGTGGCAATGTCGTGCAGCTCAGCGTTCAGCAGCCGCGCTGTCTGCCACGAGTAGGACAGCCAGCTGTTGGAGTACAAACCATTGTGACCTTCAGGATCAGGCTGGGCGCAGGCAAACTCAGCCTCAGACACCTCCCCCGCTGATACGCTGTCGCCATAGACCTCCATCCGCCGGGCAAGCCGCGCCGGAAGAGGCAGCAGCTGCGCATCCGCAGCGATCACGATGCCCTGCATGCGATATGCGTGACAGCAATCCTGCCGCTTGAACAACAGCACATCGTTCACGCCGTCCGTCAGACGGTCAGACAGGTCAAGCACCTGCTCGCCCTTTTCCAGCAGCACCGCAGACTGAACGCCGTTGATGATCACGCCGAGGCGGTTATCAAAGTAGGAATGCTGATTGGTCAGCATCACACGGAGGGTTCTGCCCGTGAGGCGTAATGCCGCGCTGGAGCAGGGGTAGATGAAGAACGGCTGCTCCGGATTGCTCGTGTCGATACGTCCCGTGAGACGGATGGCCGGGTCTGTCATGGGAATCAGGCGCTCATTGGCGCCCAGCGTGATATTCATGGGAAAACTCCTTTCTATCGGGTGCTGACGGGCAGCGACGGATTCCGTACCTTCCGCGCGTCAGCATCCGCAAAACCTGCCGCCGGAACACACAGGCTCCGCGGCTGGCCTGCCAATCACACCAACATCACCGGCACGATCCATGCGACAGGCGATGCTCGTCCCCCGCCTTCCGTGCAGGTTCTCAATTGTGAAATGCCCCCGGATACAGGGGTTAGCTGCATCCGGGGGCACGGGGTTTACATCAGACAGAGAGCGTCCGGATTAGTTGCCCATCAGGCGATCCAGCGCATCCTGCACCTGCTGCTTGTAGGTCTCCTGGAACTGAGCAACGTCATAGGTGCCGTTGATCAGGCCGAGGAAGTCCATCTCGAAGCCCAGGTTGTTCATCATTTCGAGCTGCTGACGCTTGCCCATCTCGTACATGACCTCGAAGTTCCAATCCTGCAGATCGATGTCCTTCGCGGTAACGCCGTACCACCAGCCCAGCGCTTCCTCGTCGTCGCGGATGGCCAGAGCCTCGTCGTCAGAGTCGGGATTGGCGGGATCGTAGTTGTACCAGTTCAGCAGATCGTACAGCACGTTGAAGACCAGCTCAGGATCTTCCACGCCCACGGGGATCATGTAGCAGGAAGAGTCGGTAACCTTCTGCTTGTTGGTCTCGGCGTCGCCGCTGGGGCCAGTGGGCCACGGCACGAACACCATGTCGAACTCCAGGGTGGGCAGATCAGGATTCGCGAAGGCATAGTCCTTGTTGGTGTCCATGATCCACGCAGCGTTGGGGCAGAACGCAACCTTGCCCTCGCGGTACAGGAAGCGGCAAACGTCCCAGCCATTCTCAGCGGGGATGGGGTACATAACGCCATAAGTCAGGTTCAGATCCTGCACGAACTTCAGAACCTCGGCAACCTCGGGAGAGGTCAGGTTCTCAGTCGCGGTGGCAGCGATGTAGGTGCCGTTGGACATCAGCAGGTTGGGGATGTAGTCTCCCGGCCAGCCGCCGAAGCCGTACACGTCGGTGGTGCCGTCGCCGTCAACGTCCTTGGTCAGAACCTGGCAGTACTCCAGGAACTTGTCCCAGGTCCACTCGCCGCGCTCGACCAGATCACGGGGATCCTCGAGGTTAGCGTCTTCGATCATCTGCAGGTTGAAGGACAGGGGGTAGGTAGAACCAACCATGTTCTCCTTGTTGTTGTTGGTCACCAGAGACACGGAGCCGTTGCCCACGTCGATGTAGGTCAGGACTTCGTCGGTGCCGGCGATCACGGGATGATCCTCGGGCAGCACGGTGCGCAGGTCAACAGCATAGCCGTTGGCAACAGCGGGAGCACCGATGGCCAGACCGATCATGTACACGTCAACGTCGGGGGTGCCGGCCAGGATGGAGGTGTTGATGGACTCCTGCGCACCAGCGTACAGCAGGTTCACGTACTCGAAGGTAACGTTCCACTTCTCCTCGATGGCCTTGACCTTGGCGAACATCATCTCGTCCGCCGTGGTGCCGGAGTAGTAGGGGTTGGCGTCGATGGACTCATGGGTGGAATCCCAGTACAGATCCCAGGTGGTGCCGATGAGGATGTGGCGCGGTTCCTCGGCGGACGCGAAGGATGCAACAGACAGCATCATCACGATGGCCAGAACCAGAGCGGCAAACTTTTTCATTGTTTGTCTTACCTCCTGTTTATTTGTTATGGGGAAACAACCTGACTCCCGTCCGCCCGGATCGCTCCGGACGGACACAGGAGCATGCAACGTGAATTAGTGAGCCATACCCACGGACACGGAGTAGACGGACCAGGCGCCGTCAGCCTCGCACTGCATGCGAGCGCCCCAGGTGGAGACGTCCTCGCCGCACACGGCCGCGATCTCTTCGTAGGTGATCTGAGCAGTCTTGCCGTCGCAGTCAGCAGTACCCTGCTGCACGCGCATCCAGCCGGCAGCGGAGTCGGGCATGACGATCCAGATGTTGCCGGTCTCAGACTCGTAGTTGATGGTCACGACGGAGCCGGGAACCAGAGCCGCAATGATTTCGGGGGTCATCTCCAGGCCGTCCTGCGCCCAGGCGCCAGCGGACTTGGAGAAGCCGGGGAAATCAACGGGGTTCGCAACGCCAACCAGCTGGTTGACCTTGCCAACCTTCAGGGAGTAGACCTTCCAGGCGCCGGAGGACTCGCACTGCATCATGGCGCCCCAGCCAGCCTTGTCTTCGCCGCACAGCTCAACCAGCTGCTCGTAGGTCATATAGGCCTTGTTGCCAACGATGGTGGCAGAGCCCTGGCCAACGCGCATCCAGCCAGCGGTAGACCACGGCATGACGATCCACATGTCGCCGGTCTCGGACTCAAAGTCGATTTCAATCGCAGTACCGGGCTGCAGAGCGTCGATGATCGCCTGAGGCATCTCGAAGCCGTTCTGAGACCAGGCGCCGCCCTCGCAGGAGAAGCCCTCGAACTCAACCGCGTTGCTCAGTGCAATGCGGGCAGTGGGGGTGCCGACCTTCACAGAGTAGACCTTCCAGGCAGAGGAGCCTTCGCACTGGAACATAGCGCCCCAGGTGGAGGTGTCCTCACCCAGCAGAGCAGCGAACTGCTCGTAGGTGATCTGAGCGGTGGTCTTGGTGTTGTTCTTGGTAGCCTGACCCTGCGCAACGCGGATCCAGCCGGCGTTGGCCCAAGGCATGACGACCCAGATGTCGCCGTCTTCGGACTCGTAGGAGATTTCCACCACGGAGCCGGGAACCAGCGCAGCCAGGAATTCGGGAGTCATCTCAACGCCATTCTGAGCCCAGGCGCCGCCCTCGACAGACATGCCGTCCAGGTTCACGGTGTTGGTCAGCACAGACAGGTTGGTCAGATCAGCCTCGGTGGCGGGAGCAACATACACAGCGCTCAGATCCACAGGCAGCACATTGCCTTCAGCATCGAAGAACTGCAGGTTGCTGATGTAGATGTCACGGGGCTCCTCACCCTTAAACTTGCCGGAATCGACGAAAGCGTCGGCTTCCTTGGTGATCATCAGATACTCGCCGATGCCAGCGGTCAGCGCCACATCGGGGTTCAGCGTCACCTTGGCGGTCTTGGGGTTCTTGGTCTTCAGGTACACGGACCAATCGTAGCCGGTCTTGACAGCGTCAGCGCCGGTCACAGTGTAGACCTTACCGGAAGCCGCGTAGAACTTGCCGTCGGAGCCCAGCTCAACGCCGATGTCGAAGGACAGGGAAGCGAGCTTGGTGTAATTCTCGCCCAGCATGCCTTCGATGTTCAGCGCCACATAGGGCACCTTGGCCTTCACGTCAACGCGCACAGCCTTGCCGCCGTTGTAATCAACAACAGACAGCTCAGAAGCGTCGGCGTTGCCGGCAGCCATGTCCATGCCCATGAAGGCATGGTTGCCGTCAGCAAAGTCAACGATCACGGCAGTCGCCGCAGCAGCCGCAGCCGCATCGGGGGAAGGAACGGCCTCGGCCAGCGCAGACACAGAGGTCAGCAGCAGCGCCGCGCACAGAATCCAGGAAAGAACCTTCTTCAATTCGGTAACCTCCTTTTTCGTCCCTTTTCGGGACTATTGGCACAACCTTGGGAATACCTGATGCAGGGGAAATCCTGCACCTATTTCACGGAGAAAAGCTTCTCCGCAAAAACCGGTATAAAACGCGCCAGATGTGCCATTCATGATACATGATAGCACATTTGAGTCTGGCACGTCAACCATTTGCAGGGGTATATACGGCACTTTTCGTGTTTTCGAAAAGGTTTTCGCAAATACGCCCTCCCCCGCCCCGGAAACGCTCTCCAAAGCGTCTCCGGAGGAGGGTATTCAGCCGCCGTCAGAACGGAATCATTCCGCGGAACGCTGGTTAGCCGACGATACCGGAGCGCTCGACGCCTTCGACGAAGCGCCTCTGCAGTACGAGGTAGATGATCAGGATGGGCAGCATCGTCAGCACCACGCCGGCGTTGACGTAGAGCTTCTGAATGCGGACATTCATGATCTTCAGGTTTGCGCCGATGTTGGACTGCAGCGTGGAAAGCTGACGAGCCAGCAGCGAGCTGTTGGGGATCTGGAAGAGCTTGGCGTAGAACATGTCGTTGTACTGCCAGACGAGGGAAAACACCGTGACGGTGATCACCGCGGGCATGGCGTTGATCAGCATGATGCGGAAGTAGGTGTACCATGTGCCTGCGCCGTCAACGAAGGCCGCCTCTTCAATCTCCTTGGGCAGACCGCGGAAGAACTGGTTGAAGATGTACACATACAGGCCCGAGCGCAGACCCACGCCAAAGATGGACAGGATGTACATCGGCATGGTGGAGCGCATCAGCTCCATGGAGCGGAAGGTCATGTACAGCGGCAGCATGATGGTGTGGGACGGGATAACGATCATCACCACCACGCAGGCAAACAGCAGCTTCTTCAGCGGGAACTCAAAGCGGGCAAAGCCGTAGCCGACCATGGAGCAGATCAGCACCTGGAACAGGGTGTTCAGCACCGTGTACAGCAGCGTGGAGCCCATGGTAGACAGGTAATTCAGCTCCGTCCAGGCGCCCTCATAGCGCTCCATGGTGGGCTGCATGGGAATGGTGAAAACCATCGGGTTGGCCGAGTCCGCGTCGGAGAAGAAGGACTGGGACACGATGCCGATCACCGGACTGAGGATGACATACGCAATGCCTACGATCAGGATGATCTGCAGGAGCGTCATCAGCAGGTTCTTGGACTTCTTCACCACCGCGCCCTTGCGATCCTCATAGCGGGGAGAATTGCGAAATGCGCGCCATTTTTCCATTGCTTTCATTTTGCTTTCCTCCTTCGCTTAGTTATAGTAGAAGGTACGCTTGGAGATGAAGTACACCACCAGCGCCAGGATCGCACAGGTGATCACCGAGGAGATCACGCTGAAGGCGGAGGACAGGCCGTAGTTGCTCTCGGTGAAGGCCGTGGTATACGCAAGGTTCACGACCTCGGACTGGGAGAACGCGTCCACGATGGTGTAGATGGTATTGGTGATGATGTGCGGCATGACCATCGGGAAGGTGACCTTCCAGAAAGTCTCGTAGCCAGTCGCGCCCTCGATCTTCGCCACTTCGTACATGGAGGGGGTGATGGACTGCAGCGCCGCGATGAACAGCACGATCTGCACACCGGAGGCCTGAATGATGTCGCTGATGCGGCTGACCGCGCCTACGACGTAATCCAGCACAGAGGTGGGCAGCGCAATCTCGCCGAAAAGCGCGATGAAGTACTGCATATTGACCGCAGCGCCAGAGGAGGCAGCCTCCGCCATTTCGGCAGAGGTACCGCTCAGGCCGCCCGCCATCATCTGCGCCGCGTAATCCAGCGTGCCGGCAATGGCTTCTGAGTTCATCAGCACGGGCAGGAAGAAGATCGCGCGCACCAGACCACGGCACTTCATCTTGCGGTTCAGCAGCATCGCCACGAACAGCGAGAAGAAGATGATCAGCGGCACGTCGATAATCATGTTGGACAGGGAGGTCACCAGCGTCTGCTTGAAGGTGCCGTGGCCGGTGAAGGCCGTGATGTAATTGCCAAGGCCCACAAAATCCAGCTCGTAGCCGCCGGCAGGCAGTACGGTCAGTTCATTCAGGGAGAACTGTACCGTCATGTACAGGCTCCGGATGTAGAACAGCGCGAAGCCGACGAACCACGGCAGGATGAACAGATAGCCGTTCACCGCACGCTTTGTCGCCATGGATACGTGCAATTTTTTCATTTACTTCACGCCTCCCATCGCGAGATATTCCTTTGCGGGGATGGTGTAGCCGTCCGCCTGTGCGCTCTCGCTTCCGTAGTTAATGTAGATGGTCACGCCGTTGGAGTAGGTGACACGCTTGAGGGTATCGGTGACGGAGACATGCTCCACCATCGCGGCATTGCTGACCTGAGCCAGCGCGCCATTGACATACTGGTACTTCTGCGCCGCCTCATCCGCCCAGGCAGAGAAGGTGGTCGCATAGTACTTGTTCAGGCCGGTGTACTTCATTTCCGTGGCGTCCTGCCAGGTGAAGATGTAGCGGGTGGACGCGCCGTACTCGATCAGCTTGAGCAGGTCGCTCTGCCAGTCGTCGCTCACGACGGTGTTCAGCGCCTTGCCCGTGTAGTCCACACAGCCGTGCAGGATCATCTGGTACAGCGGAATCTCCTGATCCACGATGAAGTATTGCGTGGCGGACATGGGGGCGCCCAGCACATGGCTCACACCGTTGAGGGCGTAGTCATTGCCGCCGGTGATCATCAGCTTGCGGCCGGTGTCGCGCAGCGCCTTCAGCTGGCTTTCAACGATCATCAGCGCTTCCTCACGGTTGATGACGTTGGTACGCTTCTTGTCCGCATGGAGTTCATAGCCCAGATCACGCAGGGACACGCCGGTCAGCTGCATATCCTCCGTGGCGTTGATGAACTTATCCACATAATAGGGCAGGAACTTCGGGCTGAGGAGGTTGTACAGGTTTTCAGCATAGCCCAGACCCGTGGTACGGCGCAGATTGGCGGGATTTACCTCGCCGAACTGCACGGCGTAGCCCGCGCCGTAATAGCGGGAGGTTTCTTCATTAACCATGTAGCGCTTGGAGATGAAGGTGACATTCTGGAAGGCCACGTCAGCGTACAGCTCGCCGCCCAGGCGGGTCATCGCAGCGTCCAGCGCCTCCAGACCAGCCTTGCCGCCCAGCTGCCGCAGAATCTTGACTTTGCTGACCACATCGTGGTAGTAGCCGCCGTTCATCCAGCCCTGGAAGTTCATCACCTGATTGCTGACGCCCAGCTTACCCAGCTGCTGCGCCATGTCGTCCGCCTGTTCAAAGGTGGTCATAGCCTTGACAGTCAGGTGCTGCACGCCCATGGTGTGCGCGGTTTCCTTCACGCCGCCGATTACGTCGTAGTAGAAGGGAATGTCGCCGCCCTCTGCCTTGAGGGTCAGAACACCCTCGTTGATCAGACGCTGACGGTAGTAGTTCGCAACGCCCGAGTAACCCTTGTTTTCCTCCGTCAGCAGCGTATAGCGGACGGTCAGGGTCTCGGCGTAGTACTTGTCCTCCACGATGGGCATATCCGCCGTTTCGCCCGCGCCGAACATGGCGAGCTTCTCATCGTTGCGCAGGGTGAAGGATGCGTACGCGTTATTGTAGGTATTGCTGCGGCCGGACACATCCGCAGAAATCGCGGCCAGCGTCGCGCCCTTTTCGACCGTTGCCAGCACCGTGCTGTTTTCACGGCACAGGGCAAACAGCGGCAGCCGAACAGGCTGGACAGACTGTGTCTTGGTGTACTCCGCATCCACCAGATCCATCTCGTAGATGTACTGGCTGTAAGCAGAAGAGGTCTGCTTGCCGTTGTTGAAGTTGATCAGGCTGCCGGAGCCGTTGGGCACGACGATGTAGCCCGTCTCATCCGCGCCGGCCGCGCCCATGTAGGGCAGCAGCTGGATGCGGCCGACCATGCCGCCGCCGCGCTCCTCAATGCGCTCGGCAGGCACGGTGCATTCCACCGCATCGCCCACCAGACGCCATTCCAGCACAACGGTGAAGCCCAGCGTTTCCGCAACCTCAACACCCGCCTGCTCCTGCCAGGTGAAGTACTCATCCTTCGTCATGCCCAGCTCAATGAAGGCCTCGGACATGCGGTTCAGGTTACGAACAGCCATCTTGACGCCGTTCTCGGTGATGCGCCAGAAGCCGTCGTCACCAGGAGCATAGAAGGAGTTCGCCTGTCCGTACATCAGCTTCTGTACATTGGCGGGAGAGCCGTTGTACAGCTCCTGATAGCGCTCGTCAGAGAGCACATGGGGCACCAGGTAGATTTCGACCTCCTCGCCCAGCTCGTAGGTGAAGCGCACGCCGTCCGGGATGGACTCCGCCTTGATGTTGCCCAGATCCACGGACTTGCTGAAGCTGTCGTAGGTACCGGTGCTCAGGTTGGCGTTGTAGTACTCCAGCATGAACTGGGACTTGAGGTAGTTCTTGTTGGTCTTGTTGGCGATCTTGTCGCTGCCGGCGCCGGGCGGGTTGGAATAGACCGTCTGGCCGTTGCGCAGGTCATGGACCGCCACCTCGCCGGTTTCAGGCTTGGCGTAGAGCTTGAGAACGTCGTTCTCCGCCACGAGGTCAAAGCCCTTCACGGAGGGCTCCGCATCCGCAAGCGCGGTAAACGCTGTTGCCTCCACCGCTGCCGCAGGCTCGGTGATGTACTGCTTGTAATCGCTGTTGAGCTGATAACGGATCAGATACCAGCCCACCACCGCCGCGACAACCGCCAGCACAACAGCCAGCGTGATCCACAGCCAGCGGCGGCTCTTCTTTGCCTCAGGCGCAGCGGGCGTCTGGGGATGCTTCATATTTTCGCTCATATTCAGTACCCTCCCCGCTTACAGTCTGAAGATCAGCTCGGTGTAGATGCTCTGGAAGAAAGCAACCACCTGGCCGATGAAGTTGGTGATCAGCAGCACCAGGAAGATGATGATGAACACCGCCACCAGCGTCAGCAGCAGCGTCAGCAGCGTCTTGCCCAGCGTGTAGTTGTGAACCTGCATGATGCCGGTGAGCGCCATGATAACCGTGTAGGCCATGCCGATCGCCATGATGATGCCGTAGAAGGCCTGCTCATTGTCGGCGATGAACTGGCTGATGACGGTCGCCAGGATATAGGTCACGATCATAGGCAGCATCGCATAGCCGACGGCAATGATGATGTCCTTGAAGCGGCCCTCGCCGTCCAACAGGCAGGTGATGGACCAGTTGCCCACACACAGCAGCACGTACATCAGCAGCACGCCCAGCATCTCGGGCAGCAGATTCACCGTCCGGACGTTCACATCGCTGACCACGAAGCTTGCGTAGATGCGGTTCAGCGAGAAGCACAGGCCGAAGATGAACACCATCAGCACCGCGATGGCTACGCTGCCCTTGTCCTTGTGGCGGATCCAGTAGTAGCCGTCCGACGGATGCGAAACGGTGTAGAGCAGATGCGCCCATTTTTCCTTGCTGAAAAGCTGTTTCATGGTTTACGCCCTCCTCTCACGCTTCGTCTTGATCCGGGGCTTGATGACCTTGAACCAGATCACCAGCACCGCAGCCAGCACGACCACGCCGGTCAGCACGACATCGATGTTGTCCTTGAAGATCTCGTTGCGATAGCGCTTGAAGGCGACGGAGTAATACTCGCGGTTCATGCCACGCTTGAGGTACTCCATGGCCTTCTCGTTGTCGCCCGCAGACAGGTAGGCCTTGCCGATACCGGTATTGGCCAGCTCGTTGTTCTCATCCAGACGGAGGACTTCCTCCCACAGCGCCACGGCCTGCGCCTCATCGCCGTCGTAGCGAAGGGCCACAGCCTCGTTGATCAAGCGGCCGTACTCTGTTTCGCCATAGATGAGGATGGAATTCTGCTTTGCATCCAGCGCAAGGAGACGGTCGCCCGCATACTCAATGGCCACAGGAGTGTTCAGCGTACCGGCCTGCGTGCCGATGCCGCCGAAAATGTAAAGCAGATTGCCCTCATGATCGTAGGTGAAGATGCGGCCGCGCTTGGAATCCAGCAGCGAATACACGCCCTTGTCGCGGTACACCACGTCCACGATGCGGCTCGGGCCGGCATACTGACTGGTGCCGTTGATGGCAATGTCGCCGCCAAGGTTGGCGTTGAGGCCCATGCGGATGACGTCCTCGCCCTTGGGATTGAGGCGGCGCACGGCCTGCGTACCGGCGGTATCGACGTTGGAGGCATAAACAAAGCCTTCCTCGTCAATGTCGATGCCGGTGAATTCGGTGGGGATGAAGAGCTGCTGCTTGGCGCGCTCCTCCTTGGTGGCCAGCTTGCGCCAGAACTTGTCCCAGGCGGAGATGGTCACCTGAATGGTGCCGAAGAAGCCGGTGAATTCGCCGTTGGTCTCAAAGACCATGATGCCCTCGAACATGTTCTGGGCAATACAGTAGATACGGCCTGCATAGTCCACCGATACCTTCAGGGGGGTGAAGAGATAGCCGTCCTCAAGAACCTCGCTGTCCGGATCGACGGTCACGCGGGTCGCCTTCAGGTCAGCGTTGTAGACGATCAGCTGATCACTGCCGTCTGCGATGGACAGCTGACGCTGCACACGCTGGGAAGCAGGCTTGGCGTTGTCACTGTAATAGTTCATCGCTACGCCCTGCACGCCATCCAGATCCGCAAAGGTCACAAAGCCCTCTGCCGTGTCGTAACCGGTGATGGTGGCGGTCACATTGCCCTGACCGTCATAGGCGTTGACGCAGTTGTTCTGGGCCACGCGGGTCACAGCGCCGTTTTCATCCAGCACCAGCACGCGGTTGTTCGCACCCGCCACGCACAGCTGACCGTCCAGCATGGAAACGCCGGTCAGTCCGGTAAAGCGCTCGTTGGTTTTGCCGTTGACGACGGTGGTCATGGTTCCGGTGATCGCATACTGTGCATCCATTGTCAGCACGGTATCATTCTCGATGGCCATGACGTAAGAGCCGTCCTTGTTCAGGATGATGACACTGCCATCCGCCTGACCGATCAGCAGCTTGTCGCCAATCACGTCCACGCCCACCACATCTGCGAAGCTGACAGTCCTGCCGTCCGCCTCATAGCCGGTGAACGTTGCCGTAACAGCGCCGTCCGCGTCCGTTACCTGAACAGCGTTGCTGGCAATGATGCGCTCCAGATCGCCGTCCTGATTGAGGACGATGACGCGGTTGGCGTGATCGCGGAGATAGAGCTGGCCGTCCGCCACAGCAAACTCCGTAACGGCCGTCAGCGCATTCTGCGCACCGGAAGCATCCTTGTAGCTGGCAAAGCTGCGCACCAGCGCTCCGTCCTTCGTCAGCTTGGTGACGCCCTTTTCACCCGCAGCGTAGATGCTGCCGTCCGCATCCGCCCAAACGCCCTTGACGCCAGTCAGGCTGGTGCTCTTGGGACCGGTAATCAGGCGGCCGATCATCAGGAAGATGTCCTTGTTGGGAACAGGATCGTAAGCCGAGAAAGTGGTTTCTGTACCGTCTGCAGCCTTGCGGACAACAGACTTTCCGTCCGCAGCGACGGTGTAAGCCGCACCGTTCACGGTGACGGTGCTCTGGAAGGGCGTCAGCGCCTCCTCCACCGCCACAACCGTGTAGGTCAGGCCAGCCTCATCGGTAACCGCCGCGGCGCTGCCTGCGGTCAGGTTGACCGCCGCATAGACCAAGCCGTCCTCTGCCGTCAGCACCTTCTGGGGAGCGGCCATACCGTCCAGATGGGTACCAACAGCATAGGTGACCGTGCCCTGCTTGACGCTGGCGGCAGTCGCAGGAATCTCGACAATGCGGTTCAGCGTATCGTCCGCATTCAGCACCACGATGCGGTGGTTCATGGAGTCGGCGATGTACAGCAGGCCGTCCTCGCTGACAGCCACGCCCGTGGGCTTGTTGAAGGCGTCAGTCACACCGGCGTTGTCAAAGCCGTTGATGACGTTGAGCACCTGCGTCATGGATGCGTCCAGCACCACGATGCGGTGATTGTTCGTATCGGCAAGGTAGATGGAGCCGTCGTCCGCGACACACAGGTCCTGCGGCTCCAGGAACGCACCGAGGGACTCACCATTCCAGGTGAGATCCGTGCCCAGCACGGAGCCCTGCGGCACATAGGCCGCCGGCGCACGGAAGATGTCCTGCCAGTAATCGTAGTTGTAGGTATCGTAGGGCAGCTCCTCTGCCGAGACGGGGAGCATGGTGAACAGCATGACAACCAGCATCACCATGGCCAGGAGGGATTTCTTCATATTATACATGCTTCGATCCTCCTCCTTAATCCTTCATACCGGATGTGGTCATGGTTTCCAGAATGCTTGACTGGCAGATCAGGAAGAAGGTGATCGGCACCGCCGCGATGATGAAGGTCACCGCCGCCGCCGCACCCGCGCGGCTTACGCCGCCGGCCGTGATCTGCTGCAGAGCAAACTGCATGGGCTTGAGCTGTTCGTCGCGCAGGAAGAGGGAGCCGGTATTGCCCCACATCTGCTGGAACTGGAAGATGGCCAGCGTCAGCCACGCGGGCTTGACGTTGGGCATGACGATCTTCCAGAAAATCTGCCATTCGTTGGCGCCCTGAATGCGGGCGGATTCCATCAGGGAATCCGGCAGCTGCTCCATGAACTGCTTCATCAGGTACAGGCCCATGCCGAAGCAGAACGCGGGCAGGATCAGCGCCCAGTAGGTGTTGTTGATGCCCATCCAGGAGATGATGGCATACTGAGGAATCTGCGTGACAGTCCAGGAGAACATCATCGACAACACAACCATGCTGAACAGGAAGGGCTTGCCGGGGAAATCATGCTTCGCCAGCGGATATGCCGCCAGAGACGCGATCACCACGTGGCCCACCATGCCCAGACCCGTGATCAGGATGGTGTTCATGATGTAACGGGAGAAGGGCACCCACGAGTCGTTCATCAGGACGAACAGATCGGAGAAGTTCTCCAGCGTGGGATTGCGCACGAAGATTTTCGGGGGGAACTGGTACAATTCGTCAAGGGGCTTCAGCGCGTTGTTGACGATCATCACCAGCGGCAGCACCATGAACACCGCACAGATGCCCATGATGGTAAACAGCAGCGTGTTGCCCGCAACAGAGCGGTTGAGCTTCTTTGCCTTCAGGGAAGGAACGATCTTCTGCCGGCGCAGCTTCTTTTGCAGATGCGGAGGCAGATCCTTGATAGCGACCTGACCTTTAATCTGAGACATCCTTACTCACCCACCCTTCCCAGGACCTTCTGGACCAGTTTATTTGTGCCGACCATCAGCAGGAACAGGATGGTGGCGATGGCGGAGGCGTAACCCATATCCAGACGGGTGGAACCGTAGTCCAGCAGATGGGTAACGATGGTCGCGCCGGCGTAGTTGACCGACGGGTTGCCCGCCAGAGCAATGGAAATGTCCGCAACCGCAAAGGACTGGGTGATCTGCATCACCGCGCCGAAGAGCAGCTGGGGCTTCATGGCGGGCAGCGTCACAAACCACAGCTCCTGCCAGCGGTTCTTGATGCCGTCGATGGCCGCTGCCTCGTACATGCTCTTGTCCACCGTCTGCAGACCTGCGATGAAGGACAGGAAGCCCGTACCAAGGGACAGCCACAGCTGAACGACAATCAGCACCGGCAGGATATACTGCTCTGTCTGCATCCACAGGATGGGCTCGTTGATAATGTCGAGGTTCAGCAGGATACCGTTGAGGTAGCCGTAGCGGTCGCCGGTCAGGATCAGGTTCCAAACCATGTAGGCGTTGCCGCAGATGGAGGGCGCGTAGAAGATCAGCGTCAGCACGGTACGCAGACCGCGGTTGAACTCATTGATGATCCACGCGAACAGAAGGCACAGCATATAGCTCACAGGGCCCGTGACGACAGCGAAGATCAGCGTGTTCTTCAGGGATGTAATGAAGATGTCGTCATCGACCAGAAGCTTGACGTAGTTCGTCCAGCCGACAAAGTTAGGCGTCTGCAGCATGTTCCAGTCCGTGAAGGACACGACCACGCTCATGAGCACCGGCAGGACAGTGAAGAAGAAGAACAGGATGAAGTAAGGCGCGATCATCAGGTAGGAGGCCTGATGCTTGCGGATGTTCTTCCACAGGGAGGGACGGCGTACCTTCGCAGCCGCCGGATTCGTCATCACGCTCATCTTATTCCTCCTCTGCCGTATCGTCCGCCACCGGGAGACCGAACTCCGCGCGCTTGTAGCTGATCTCTGCGTTGATGTAGTAGATCTTGTCCATCAGCGCCTCACGCGGGGTGGTGTTGTTGGTGGCTGTGTTGGTGGTGATGTCGTAGAATGCGTTGTTGATGTTACGCCAGGTGTAGTAGCCGCCGGGCACCTGCGGGATGCCCTGCACCTGCTCCATCTGGGCGACGAGGGCCTTGTAGTCCTTCATCGGCCATGACAGGTTTGCGAGGGCTTCCTTGTTGGCGGTGGCCACGCGGGCGGAGGCGCCCATGAGGGACTCCATCTCGCGGCCGTAGAGGGTCTGGGTCTCAGCGTCCGTCCACCACTTGAGGAACTCCCACGCCTCATCCGGATACTCCGTGGCGCTCATGATGATGTCCGCAAGGCCCGAAGCGCCGGTGGCACGGTTGATGCTGCCATCCGCCTGCACCGTACCAGGCACGGTGGTGAAGTCCCACAAGCCCACGATGTCAGGCGCGGAAACCTGCAGGTTATTGTAGGTGGTGTAATCGCTGATGATGATGGGGCACTCGCCGGTACGGAAGCGCTCCTCCACGCTGGTCGCCTTGTCCAGCTTGTAATCGGTATAGTACTCGCAGTACTTCTTGAAGACATTGATCGCCAGATCATCATCCAGCGCAGAAGCGTCAGCGTTCGCAGTGTAGTAGCTGCCGCCGTTCTGGAACAGCAGCATGGCAAAGATCTGCTCGGAGGGCAGCATGCCGAACTCCATCTGGTTCTTGGCAAGAATGGACATGGCCACCTTCACCTCATCCCACGTGGAGGGCACCGCAAGGCCAATCTCAGCGAGGATGTCCTTGCGATAGAACATCATCGGGAAGGTCTGGGTATCCGGCAGGGCGTAGGTCGCGCCGTTGAAGGAGAAGGGCACAAGCGCACTGTCGTCAAAGCGGGCCGCAACCTCCTTGAAATCCTCGAACTGGGTCAGGTCAAGCACCGCCTCACGCAGGCCATAGTTGACGGGCGTGTCGTTGCCGGTGTTGAGGACCGCGCCGGCGATCCCGTTGGTGTTGGCCACCTGAATCGCCACGTCGGGGCCCTGACCGGACAAAGTCGCGCGCAGAAGGGTGTTCATATCCACCAGCTGCACGTTGACAGAGATGCCGGTATTGGGCGTAAACTTCTCATCGATCAGGGCCTTGATGACGTTGGCCTGATCGCGGCCGGTACCGATCCACAGCGTCAGCACCGTACCATCGCCGCTCTCGTCGGCCACGTTACCGACCTGATTGTAGTCGATGATAAAGGAATAGTACAGGCGGGTAACCTCGTGCTTCAGGCCGCTCCACCAGTCAGATCCCTCGGCGACGGGCTTCACGTCCGCCGCATGAACGTAGATGCGGTCGATCTGCAGGGGCTGACCCAGCACCTGTGTGATCCAGTTACCGCAGGCACGGACATTGGTCTTGTAGGAGGAAAGCACCTCGGTGAAGCGCTCCTGATCCTCAATCAGCTCGTCCAGCTGGTCATCCATCGTGCGCAGGACGGTCAGCTTGTCAGAGTTGGTGCCGGCAGTCGCCTCCAGGGCGGACAGGGCCACGCCGAGATCAGCCTTGACCTGAATCAGCTGTCCTTCCAGCTCGGGCAGACTTGCCTCCAGCTGGTAGTCGCGGTACTGGTCAGGGGCCACACCGGTGATGTAAATCACCTGACGATAGATGTCGTTGAGCTGCTGCACGCAGTCCTGCACCTGCGCGATAATGGTCGCCATGTCGCCCAGCACGACCTCCATGCGGAGGGTATGCTGACCGGCCGTCAGGTACACGCGGTAGGGCTCGCCGTTCTCGTCAGCAATGGTTTCCATGCGCCAGGACTGCTCGTAGCCGAAGGGATAGGCCTGGAACTCAGCAAAAGGCACCGCACCGTCAATGTAAATCTTGCGGAACACATTGATGCCGCGCACGAAGTTCTGCTTATCGTACATGGACAGGGCATAATAGCCGTCCTCGGGCACCTCGAAGGTCCACTCAATCCACTGGCCGGCGTTCTTCCAGGAGTTGCCGCCAATGGAGTTGTTCAGCAGGTAACGGGTGCTGGCAGGATAAACTGCCGCGCTGGACTGATCCTGCACAGGATAGAGCATCTGGGAGGAGGTCTTGCCTGCGTTCTCCGCCTCGAAGCGGATGGTCACGCCGGAAACATCCTTCTGGCCAGCCGCATCGCCTGCCGCCTTCACGTCCGCATATGCTGCGGGACGATCGGTGTTCTGCAGGGTGATGGAACGCAGCAGCATCGGTTCGCGCATGGCCAGCAGGGTCAGCGTATGCTCGCCTGCCTCCAGATACACGCTCATCTCTTCGGCAATGTAGCCATTGGAGTCATAGAGGCGACCGATGACCCACTCAGGAATCTCCTCAGCAGAGGGCTTGAGGTCGTTACCCTGATTGTCCTTGTCCCAGTTGCGGACGGTGATGCCGTTGTCATCCACCATCTCGGCAAAGTCGCCGTTATGCCACACGCGGTTGAACTCCACCAGCGCCAGCTCGCCGTAGGGCAGCTTTCCGTCGATGAAGAAGGCACGCTGGATGGCGCTGTTCTTGCCCTCGTAGGGGTAGTAGAGGATGGACAGGTCGTACAGTCCGCTCTCGGGCACCGACACCTTCCACTCCACGAGGGACTCCTCGCCTGTCAGCACAGCATTGCCCGCGCCGCCCTCGTAATCCGTCAGGATCCGGGGCTCGGCCGTCACGCCTGCGTCCTCATAGCGGACATAGGCGTCTGCCTCCACGGTCACGGCGATTTCCGGACGCACAGCTTCTTCATGCTGCTCCAGATAATCCGCGTAGCCGGGAATCGCGTCGTTGATGGAATACGTGCTGACGATGTCCTGATACTCCTGTGCGGTCAGCGCAGTGCCTTCCGCGCAGGCAGCGCCCGTAAGCGCCAGCGCCATCAGCAGCATCAGGAGCAGCTTTGCCAGATTGGATTTCCTGCTCAACTTGTTCACCATCCCATTCTTCGTTCTATTAAAATAGGAAGAAACTAATCCGCGCTCACTCAGCGCGCAGAGGATACGTTTTCAGGTCCGGCAGCGTCTTGCGGGTGATGACGTTGTCATGCTTGTAGACCTTCAGCAGCACAGACTTCTCGGTATACTGCTCGGAGTAGGCATTGAAGCCCGCGGTCTTGAGCACAAACTCGCCCTCCCATGTGCACCACCAGCTCCACATCACATTGTCGCGGATGAGGAGGTCAGTATCCGGCACGCAGCCATTTTCCGACAGGGTGATCAGCTTACGGGTGTCGGTGTAGCTCAGCGCCTTGAGGAACCGCGCCGCCTGCGAGGTATAGACCTTCTCGCCGGGGTAGATGTCCTCGCCGATCACGTCAACGTACTCATCGCCGGGATACCACGCCGCATCCTGCCCATTCCAGACCCAGATGAGGTTGTTCAGGCCGTGATGATTGGTCAGACGGTCGTACATGAGCTTGTAGAGCTCCAGATAAGGCTCCGCGCCGCTCGCGCCCCACCAGAACCAGCCGCCGCTGGCCTCATGCAACGGCCGCCAGAGAATCGGTACGCCTGCATCCTGCAGCCGCTTGAGCTGCACGGCAATGGCGTCAATGTCATCCAGCAGCATCTGGTAGCCGGCCTTGTCCGTTCCGTTCATGGCCTTTTTCAGATTAAAGCGGGTATTCTCGGTGTAGAAGGTGCCCCAGTTGTTCTTGCCGTTGTCATAGCGGCCGTCCGGGCACCAGTGCCAGGCCAGGGTGATGATACCGCCCTTCTCCCAGTACTCAATGGCGCTCTCGACCACGCTGGTCTGATCCCCCTTCTGCACGCGGGCAGGAGAGTAGCTGATCAGATCCATGCCCAGCACTGCCGGGTAGGAACCGCCGGTAGCGCGCCAGATGGCCGCGTTGTCCAGGCCAAAGGGGCCGTCCTGACACTGCTGGCCGGAGATGACGTTCTTGCCGTAGTTATCGCACAGGAATGTCATCAGGCGCTTTGCTTCCTCCGTGGCGTTGGGGTTGACCAGCGTCGGCTCCACATCGTAAACATCTGCCGGAATACCCGCGCTCTTTTTCAGGCCGATATAGTCAATGGCGATCCAGCCGTAGCTTTTGGTGACGGACACGGTGTTTTCACCCGCATCAAGCCATACATATTCGACCACACCGTCGTTCCAGCTGGAGTTCGGCGAGGTTATCTCGCCCACACGCTGACCGTTGGCCTCGACAAAGTTGATCTTGACGCCTCCGCCGACAGTGGCCTGCCGGACGACGATATCGTAATGACCCGCCTCCGGAACATTCAGCGTCACCTGCACGCCGTCGCCGTTGAGCTCAAGGCCGCTGACGGATTGTCCCGTCGCCGCAACCTTTGCTTTGCCCAGCAGTGTACCAGCCTCGGCTTCCACCTTCGCGACCAGCTCATCCTCCGCCAGCGCAGCACCGGCCCATAGCCCCAGCGCCGCCATCCCGGCTGCCATGCTCCTCCGCCACAGGGAGGCAATGCCCGCTTTCTTAATCATTAGCTACGCTCTTCCTTCTTGTTAATCATCAGTTAGCTAAAGTGCACGCACTTTATAATAAGTATACTACATATATCCCGGATGTGCAAGTGCCTTTTGGCATATTTGGGCGATTTCAACGAAAAATACACAAATCGAACCGAAGCTCATCTTCATAGAAGCCCTGCTTTTCATTTGCAAAACCAGCGCTAATAACCTTCCCATCCCACTGCTGTTATGTTGTAAATCCTTTCACTTAAGCTTTACGTTAGCTTAACATCGTTTTCTGCCTTGTCATCGTCCTTGACGGCAACAAAAAAAGCGGCCGCCCTTTCCCGGGCGAACCGACATGCAGCAGGTCATTCCGAAACGCTTTGATCTTCCGGCAGGGGCAGCGGCGTCTCCGGCTGCTGATCCGCCATGGAGTCGAAGCGGCTGCTCAGATAGATGATATGCGTCACAGCAATAATGGTTGACCGCAGCATATTCTTCGTCTCAGACTGATCCTCCGGCGTGCCAACCACCTCCGGCTGCTCCTTCAGGCCGAAGGTATATTGCAGCATGTTTTCCAGCTCCATGCAGAAGAAGTTGTAGGCCACCTCAGCTGTGTACATCTTTTTCTGCATTTCAAACAGCCGGGCAATATTCTCCATCGACAGCACCGATTTGGCAATGCTGATGAAGAACAGATAAGCAATCTGCTCCGCATCATACTGCTTGCGCACAGGGCTGCTGATGTACCCCTTCTTGACATAGTTGCTCACCATGGATGACGTGATATCCATGCACCCCAGCGGGGCCAGATAGCGGTTCACGTACTTGACCGTCTGGTCCAGATACAGCCCTACATCGGGAATCTCCCGGTATCTGGGCATCCTGAATTGCTCAATATGCGCTGCCATGAATCCTCTTCCTCCCTTTGGGTTATTATACTGTTTTTCTGCGGCAGCGTCAAGAAAGATTTGCCTGACTCCTTGACAGGTTATTCTTTAGCTGGTATGATACATTTGTATATCGGTTTTTGAATAACCGATAATTTCAACGATTATTGACATTCGATAAACGAAAGGCGCAGACCATGACATTCAAGATCGTATCCGACTCTTCTGCAGATATGCTGAAGCTCGACAAAGTTCCCTTTGCCTCCGTACCGCTGACCATCCGCGCGGGCGAACAGATCTTTGTGGACGACGCCAGCTGCGACCCCGCCGCCATGACCGATTACATGCTCTCCTACAAGGGCAAATCCTCCACCGCCTGTCCCGGCACGCAGGATTGGCTGGACGCCTTCGGTGATGCGGAGGCCGTCTTCTGCGTCACGCTGACGAGCAACCTCTCCGGCTCCTACAATTCCGCCCGCGTCGCCGCTGAAGAATACACCGAGGCCCATCCCGGCCGCCGCGTGCATGTGGTGGATACCCTGTCTGCCGGACCCGAGCTGCGTCTGGTGGTGGAAAAGCTGCAGGCGCTGATCCTCGCCGGCACTGACTTCGATACCATCGTCCGCGAGATTGAGGCGTATCACAAGCGCTGCTATCTGGTCTTCTCCCTGCAGTCGCTGCACAACTTTGTGGCAAACGGCCGCGTAAGCCCCGCAGTGGGCGCGCTGGTAGGCCTGCTGGGCATCCGCGTAGTTGGCCGCGCGAGCGAGGTTGGCACGCTGGAGCCTCTGTCCAAGGTACGCGGCGACCGAAAGGCCCTGCCGGAAATCATCGACCTGATGAAGAAGTTCGGCTGGACCGGCGGCAAGATTCGCATCGCCCACAACGACAACGAGCAGCTCGCCTCTGCCATCCGCGACGGCCTCAAGGCCCTCCATGAAAAACTGGACGTCGCTGTTTACCACACCCGCGGCCTTTGCAGCTATTATGCAGAGCGCGGCGGCGTACTGGTCGGCTTCGAGGGCGCATAAGCAATCCGCATCTGACCGCGGAGCACCGACACGATCGGGGCTCCGTTTTTTTGTATTCCAGCAGCCATAACCTGTAAAAACGCCCCGCAAATACCGGAATCTTATGGACAAAGCGCGATGAAGGGAGTATAATTGGAAGGAACGAAACCACCCCCGGCTTCGCCTGCGTGCCTTGTCCGGCTCATCAAAACAAAGGAGCGATTTGTATCATGAAACGCATGCTGGCTCTGTTTCTGGCTATGCTGCTGGCGCTTCCCTGCTGTGCGCTGGCTGAAACGACCTACGATCCCCTGCCCCTTGGCGGCCCTGCGCCCTATAAGCCCGTGGCGGACGCGCTGAGTGAGGACGGCATGAGTTATGATGACGGCACCATGCAGGTGCGCATTGAGACCTCTTCCGTTGAAAACGTGCAGGTGTACTATATTTACGTCACCATCACGGACAAGTCCCAGCTTCGCACGGCAACGGCGGGCAAGCCCCAGTCCAAGACCGTCGCGCCGGTATATGCCATGGCGGAACAGAACAACGCCGTGCTGGCCTTCAACGGCGACTTCTACAATTACCGTGACGCCGGCGTCATCTACCGCAGCGGCGAACGCATCCGCAGCAGCATCCGCTCCGGCATGGACATGCTCATCGTGGATGAAAACGGCGATCTCCAAATCATCGAATCTCCCACGAAGACAAAGGTCGAAACCTTCCTCAAGGAGCATCAGATCGTCGAGGCCTTCGCCTTCGGCCCGGCACTGATCAAGAACGGCGAAAAGCTGCAGTTCAAGTACTCCGAGAAGATCTCCTGCGGCTATCCCACGCCCGACGAGCGTCTGGTCATCTGCCAGCTGGCGGAAAAGCAGTTCCTGTTCATCGCCTGCGATGATCCGGGCCTGTCCGTGCGCACGATGACCGATCTGGCGCTGGAAAAGGGCGCCGTCGTCGCCTACAATCTTGACGGCGGCCACTCCACCTCCGTGTACCTGTGCGGTACCCGCATCAACAAGATCCCCAAGGACCGTGAGGTGTGCGATATCATCTACTTCGCCACTCTCGTTCCCTCTGCAGAATAATCTGAAATAGCGAGGCGATTGATTATGAAGAAGCTTCTGATCCTCCTGGCGGTGCTGCTGCTGGCGCTGCCGGCCTGCGCGCTGGCCGACGAGGTCGACGTGGAATGGAAGAACGGCAGCAAAAAGGTCGACAGCGCCCTGCTGACCGACGGTGACGATTCAACCATGCTCAAGATCGCATCCGCCAAGTCTCAGGAGCTGACCTGCGATCTGACCGGCGGCGATTATGCCCGCATGGTCTATGTCCGCACCAACAGCATGCCTGAGAAGGTTCAGCTGCAGTTCCTCAACAGCAGCAAAAAGTGGGAAACCGCTGCCGAGGCTGTCAATCCCGGCCCCGAGTGCGTCCTCATCAGCCCGAAAAACCTCACCGGTCGTCTGCGTCTGCTGATCACCTACGCCGCCGGCAAGCCCACCCAGCTGCTTGAGCTGCGCCTGTTCAGCGATACCGAGCTGCCCGAGGGCCTGCACAACTGGGAGGCCCTGTCCACCGCCGACGTGCTGGTGACCCTCGATACGCTGGAGGGCTTTGACCCGTCCATCCTGTATGACTGGGCAGAGACAGGCCGCAGCATTGCCGTAGCATCCCTGTCCGTGCCGGCGGAGAACCCCGTCGCGCTGACCGACGCGCTGTGGGATGCGGGCCTGCGCGTCGCGCCCGTGTTCGGCGGCTACAAGGCTCCCGCTTCCACCAAGGCCGCCACCGTCCTGAAGAACTGGGGAGAAAAGAAGGTTGAAAAGACTGTCGCCTCGTGGCTGCGTCAATATCAGCCGATGATGCTGGTCAACGGCGGCGAGGTCATGGCGCTGGTGCTGGAGGATGCATCTGCCAACGCTGTCGATCCCTCCTATGAGCAGGAATCTGCCACCGCTTACGGCCTGTGGTCCGTTCCGACTGTCCTGACCATGGCTGACGACGTGATCAACGCCATTCAGGACATGGGCGAGCGTGATGCAAGCCTCGTACGCGCCGCCTGCCTGGCACCCTTCGCCGATGCAGCCCACGGTGACCTGTCCGCCATCGAGTATCCCGATAACCGCGACGAGGACGGCTACCTCACCGACGGCGAGTTCCTCTATGAGGACGCCGAAAACGGCCTGTGGGTCTATCTGTCCCCCACCGTGCAGGTGGAAATCGTCCAGTATGACATGACCAATCCCATCCAGCGCTATTTCGTGGCCGATGTGAAGTTCAAGCCCGAGGAAGAAATGTTCAAGCAGCATGTCTACCTCAACGCGACCTTCAAGGGACAGCAGATCTGGCCCCAGACCCTGGCCCAGACCTCCAAGATGGTCATCGCCGTCAACGGCGACTACTATCCCTACCGCGTGGAAAAGAAGAACACCGTCGGCAACATCCTGCGCAACTACGAAGTCCTGTACAACATGGACATGAAGAAGAATCCCGCCTTCCCGAACCTGGACACCATGGCGCTGCATGACGACGGCACCATGTCCGTCTACGGCGTGAAGGAGATCACCGCGGATGAACTGGCCGCCATGGGCGATGTGCACGACGCGCTGTCCTTCGGCCCCTATCTGGCCCGCGACGGCCGCCTGCGCATCTACGACGGCAAGAACGCCACCAATCAGGAGCCCCGCTGCGCCATCGGCATGGTCGAGGCCGGCCACTACATCATTGTCAACTGCGAAGGCCGCGTGCCCAAGGGCCCCAAGGGCATGAGCATCAACCAGATCGGCCTGCTGCTCTACGGCCACGGCTGCAACGAGGCCTTCATGCTCGACGGCGGCAGCACCTCCGTGCTGATCTTCATGGGTGAAAAGCTGAACCGTACCGGCAAGGACACCTCCATCGGCTCCCCCCGCAACCAGCACGAGCTTTTCGGCGTGGGTACCTCCGATCTGGTGCACACAGACTGGGTCAACGGCAAGCCCAAGAAGTGACTTCCATGACCATCACCTTCCGCGACGACCTGAAGCAGCTCCCACCGGATCAGCTGTATCGCCTGTTTCACCGGGTGGGCTGGAACGACGGGGCAGCCGACAGCGGAATGATCGCCGTGTTCTCCCGACCCTTTGAGGGTTCTTCTCTCGTGGTAAGCGCATGGGACGGCAACCAGCTTGTCGGCACAGCCCGCGTGCTGACCGACGGCGTGGTTCGGGCTGTACTGCTGGACGTAGCCGTCGATCCAGCCTATCAGCGGTGCGGGATCGGCCAGGAGCTGGCAACACGCTGCATGTCTGCATACCCCGACTGTGAATGGGCCGTGCAGACAGACGCCGCTGAAGGCTTCTACCGACGCCTTGGCTTTACGGAGAACCCCGGCATATTCCTGCGTCGGCCTTCAAAGTGGTTCTGACAGCCCCCGAAAGGAGACCCGCCATGCGCATCCTCGTCACCGGCGGCACGGTGTTCGTCAGTCAGAGCATCGCCGCGTACTTCCTTTCGCGCGGCCATGACGTAACCGTCCTCAACCGCGGCAGCCGTACGCAGCTTCCCGGCGTACGCCACCTCTGCGGCGACCGCCTTGACCCGGCCCTTGACCTGCGCAGTGAAGTCTTCGACGCCGTGCTGGACGCAACCTCCTACACTGCTGCAGATATCGACGCGCTGCTGAACGCCCTGCCGGAGACGCCGCAGTATATCATGATCAGCTCCTCCGCCGTGTACCCCGAAACACTGGAGCAGCCCTTCCGGGAGGATATGCCCGTCGGGCCCAACATCCACTGGGGCTCTTACGGCACGAACAAGATCGACGCTGAGCGCCGTCTGCTCGCCCGCGTTCCCCATGCGTATATCCTGCGCCCGCCCTATCTCTACGGCCCGGGAAACAACGTCTATCGGGAGGCCTTCGTATTCGAGTGCGCAGAGGCGGATAGGCCCTTCTTCCTGCCGGGAGACGGAAGCATGCCGCTGCAGTTTTTCCACGTGCGCGACCTGTGCCGCCTGATGGAGCGCATCCTGACAGCACCGCCGGACACGCATATCATCAACACAGGCAATCCCGTTTCCGTCACCGTCCGCCAGTGGGCTGCGCTGTGCTATCAGGCCCTTGGCAAGGAAGCGCAGTTCGTGTCTGTGAACGCATCCGTTCCGCAGCGGAGCTACTTTCCTTTCCTGAATTATGCCTACCAATTGGATGTGAGCCGCCAGCAGATGCTGCTGGAAGAGCTGACGCCGCTCCCGGAGGGGCTGCGGGAATCCTGTGCTTGGTTCGCCGGACACAGGGAGCTCGTCCGCCGCAAGCCCCTGACGGACTACATCGACGAAAACCTCCTGTAAGCACCACCACCAACGACCGAAAGGATGATCCTCCGATGCGTAAGGCGATCGTACTCCTGCTGATGCTGATGCTGCTTCCCCTTGTGTCCGCACAGGCGGACGTGCTGGGCATTGATGTGCCCGACGGCGCGACCAGCGTGAAGATTGCAGGCGTGAAGAACATGGGCAGCAAAATCAAGACCCTGATCAGCGACCTTGAAAAGCACCCGGAAATCACCGAGGTCGATCTGATGAGCATCACCCTGTCCACCAAGAATATGACAACCCTGCTCTCCTCCTGCCCCAACGTCACCTTCCTGTGGAAGGTGAAGCTGGGCAACGGCACCTTTGACACCACCGACACGGTGATGGATCTGGACACCCCCAAGGGCGAGGTCAAGCTCTCGGAAATCGCCGCCGCGCTGGACTGTCTGCCCAACATCGAGCGGGTTATCATGAACAAGTACAGCCCCAGTCTGGACGGTATGGCAAACTATCTGCTCAAGAAGTATCCCGACGTGCAGTTCGACTGGACGCTCAACTGGTTGATCTGCTCCGGCCGCCGCATTCATTTGCGCTCGGACGCCACCGCCTTTTCCACCGCCAAGGGCCGTCAGGATCCCCGCTATACCTCCGCCCAGATCTGGGAGCGCCTGCAGTACTTTCCTGATCTGCTGGCCATCGACGTGGGGCACAACAATGTCAGCGATCTGTCCTTCCTGACCAACTTCCCCAACCTCAAGCGCCTGATCTGCATCGACTCCAAGAAGCCGGTGACGGATATCTCTGCCCTCGCAGAACTCAAGGAGCTGGAGTACATCGAGCTGTTCATGCAGAACATCACCGATATCTCCGCCCTTGCCGACCACACAAAACTCCTTGACCTGAACCTGTGTCACAACAACATCACCGACCTGAGCCCGCTGTATTCCTGCACCAGCCTGGAGCGCCTGCACATCTCCTACAACCCCCGCCTGACGGCCGAGGAGGTCGCCAAGCTGCAGGAGAAGCTGCCCAACTGCGTCATCGAGACCGAGACCTATCAGTCCACGGGAGCCGGCTGGCGTGAGCATCCGCGGTATGACATCCTCATCAAGTCTTTTGACGAAAACACCTATTACCCCTTCGAATAAGACGGCTTTTACCGGGGACGGGCGACTTCTGCCCGCCTCCGGTTTGGCATATATATCCCCGCATTTTCTCACAGCATTTGAGAGGAGCTGCCCAGCATGAGCAACGTCCGAAATCCCCATTTCACCCCGGATTGGCTGTCCGATCCGACGATCTTCAGCGTCAATGAACAGCCCATTGGCTCTGACCACGATTTTTTCGCCACGCAGCAGGAGGCAGATGAGGGCGTTTCTTCCCTTGTGCGCTCGCTGGACGGTACGTGGCGTGCTCATTTCGCCATGAACCCTGCCGGTGCACCGGATGCGCTGCTGACCAGCGCTTCCATGGACGCAACCCTGCGGGAAATCAATGTCCCCTGTGAGTTCCAGCTTGTCGCCCCGGAATGGGATCCGCCGCATTACGTCAACGTCCAGTACCCCTGGGACGGTCATGAGCCCCTCGTCCCCCCGCAGGTCTCCGCGGAGTACAACCCTACCGTCACCTGCGTGCGTACCTTCACCCTGTCCCTCAAGGACATGCAGCAGCGGATCGTGCTGCATCTTGGCGGCGTGGAGGCTGCTGTGCTGGTGTACGTCAACGGCCGCGAGGTCGGCTATGCGGAGAGCAGCTTCACGCCCTCTGCCTTTAACATCACCGGCTTCGTCCGCGTGGGCGAGAACCGCATTGCCCTGCGAGTGTTCAAGCGCTGCAGCGGCTCATGGCTGGAGGATCAGGATTTCTGGCGCTACAGCGGTATCCACCGCAGCGTGACGCTGCACTTCTGGCCCCAGACCCATCTGGCCGACCTACGTGTCCGTACGCCCCTGACAGACAACTACACCACCGCCCACCTCGATACGCTGCTGACCATCGCCGGTCACACAGACGGCCAGGCCCGCCTGACACTGACCGACAAATCCGGCGCCGTCCTCTATGAGGAAACAAAGGCCATCGCCGGCATGCAGCAGGTGCACTTTGACAGCGTAGTGTCCGGCGTGAAGCTCTGGTCTGCCGAGGCCCCTAACCTCTATACCCTCACTGTGACCCTGACCAGCGGCATGGGCCGCGTCGCCGAGGTCTGCCGGACGAAGGTGGGCTTCCGCCAGTTTGAGATGATTGACCGCGTCATGTGTCTCAACGGCAAGCGCATCGTTTTTCACGGCGTAAACCGCCACGAGTTCGACTGCGACAACGGCCGCGTCGTCAGCACCGAAACACTCCTGAAGGACATGCGCATCTGCAAGAGCCTGAATATCAACGCCATCCGCACCTCTCACTACCCCAACGATTCCCGCTTCTACCGCCTGTGCGATGAGTACGGCTTCTACGTCATTGACGAAAACAATCTGGAAACCCACGGCACATGGGCGCCCATGCACGACTGGCATCTGCCCGGTGACCGGGAGGAATGGCTGGGCGCAGTGCTCTCCCGCGGCCGCACCATGCTCGAACGGGACAAGAACCATCCCTGTGTGCTGATGTGGAGCTGCGGCAACGAATCCTACGGCGGCAAGGTCATCTGGGAGCTGTCGGAATACTTCCGCCAGGCCGATCCTACCCGTCTTGTACACTACGAGGGGATCGTGCACGATATGCGCTATCCCGATACCTCCGATATGCACAGCCAGATGTATCTCAAGGCTGCAGACATCGAGAAGTACCTTAAGAATAACCCGAAGAAGCCCTTCATCAACTGCGAGTACACCCACGCCATGGGCAACTCCTGCGGCGGCATGAACGAGTACACCGCGCTGGAAGACAAGTACCCCATGTATCAGGGCGGCTTCATCTGGGATTACATCGACCAGGCCCTGCGCGTTACAGGCCCCAATGGTCAGGAGCGCTTTGCCTACGGCGGCGACTTCGGCGACAGGCCCACGGACTGGCAGTTCATCGGCAACGGCATTGTCATGGCCGACCGCAGCCTCTCCCCCAAGGCGCAGGAGGTGCGCTACCTGTTCCGCGATGTGTTCCTCCGTCCCGGCAAAACCGGCGTGACGGTTGTCAACCGCAAGGTTTTCGAGCCGCTGAAGGGCTATGACGTCCGCTGGACAGTCGAATGCGACATGAAGCCCGTCAAGGCCGGCGAAATCATTCTGCCTGAGATCGCCCCCGGCGCGTCCCGGCACATCAACCTGCCCTACGGCAAGCTCCCCACGGAGGGCCGCGTGGTGCTGACCTGCTACCTCGTCCTGCGGGAAAGCGACGGTCTGCTGCCCGCAGGTACAATCCTCAGCCACGGTCAGACTGTCTACGGTGAAACCGCGAAGGCCGAAGCAGAGAACAACGGCCCCGCCCCCGTCTGCGGCGACAACAACGTGGGCTTCCGCAGCAGCCGCATGGGCGTTCTGTTCGAGCGCGGCAAGGGACTGATCTCCCTGCGAGACCGCGCAGGCCGCGAAACCCTTCTGTGCGCGCCGCAGCTGAGCCTGTTCCGCGCCCCCACGGACAACGACAACGGCAATGGCTACAACGTCCGTCAGGGCGTGTACCACCTCATCAGCCGTTACAGCTCGCATCGAGGTGCAGAGGTTGACCAGCAGGAGGGCTGCACTACCCTGACCTACCGCTACGGCACGCCCATGCTGCCCGGCTTCGAGATGAGCGTGGTCTACACCCTGCGCACCGAGGACGCAGTGGAGGTCACGGTCAACTGGCCCGGCATGAAGGATCTGCCGGATATGCCTGCACTGGGCCTGTCCTTCCAGCTGGATCCCCGGCTGGATACCGTCAATTACTACGGCTACGGCCCGGATGAGAACTACAACGACCGCCGCGACGGCGCGTATCTGGGCTGGCACCTCTACAACGTCAAGGACGGCATGAGCCGTTACCTGAATCCGCAGGAGAGCGGAAACCGCGGCGGCGTTCAGTCCCTTTCAGTCACGGACAAGGATCAGCACGGCCTGCTGATCATGGGCGACGGCCTTGAAGTAAGCGTGCTGCCCTGGCTGCCCGAAGAGCTGGCGGCCGCGCGTCACCCCGGCGATCTGACAGGCTCCGTCAAGACAGTGCTGGACGTAGCCATGTTCCGCAAGGGTGTAGGCGGCGATGACAGCTGGGGCGCTCCCACGCTGCCCAAGTACTGCTACCCGGCAGAGAAGGCATACAGCTTCACCTTCACACTCCGGGCACTGTAATGAGCGGAGGCAGGACGAGGGTCTCCGACGGCCAGGGGCGCTGCCCCTGGACCCCGCAAGGGATTTCATCCCTTGACCCGTTCTGCGATCGGGGCTGCGGGTTCCTTAGGGGCTGCATGCGCATGAATGACAGGGGGAACGGAAGATTGTTCCTCGTGCATCGTTGTGCGGCTTTTACGTGCAAATCCATATGCCGAGGGGCGTTTACGCTGCCATGACGGGATGCAAAAGGGCTGTACACAGGCGAAGCGCCGGGTACAGCCCTTTTGATATGCAATTGTGCCGGGAACGGCAGCACGGAAAACGAAGGTTTCCAGCTCCTGCTGTCCGCGCCGTTCCGGGAAGAATCTTACTCTTCGCCCAGCTCCTCCAGCAGTGCGAGATCGTCCTCGTCCTCCTCAGGCATTTCGCCGGGCTCTTCGGGCACCAGCGGCATGGTGGGATTGGCGAAGATTTCTGCGCGGATGATCGCGTCGATCTCTGCAGTGATTTCCGGATTGTCGCGCAGGAACAGGCGGGTATTCTCACGGCCCTGACCGATGCGCTGATCCTTGTAGGAGAACCAGGCGCCGCTCTTGTGGATGATATCACGTTCGACAGCCATGTCCAGCAGGGTGCCTTCCTTGCTGATACCCTCGCCGTAGACGATATCGAACTCCGCCACACGGAAGGGCGGGGCCACCTTGTTCTTAACAACCTTGACCTTGGTGTGGTTGCCCACAACCTCACTGCCGTTCTTGAGCTGCTCACCGCGGCGCACATCAAGGCGCACGGAGGAATAGAACTTCAGCGCGCGGCCGCCGGGGGTGGTTTCGGGGTTGCCGTACATCACGCCGACCTTCTCGCGCAGCTGGTTGATGAACACGGCTACGCAGCCGGTCTTGTTGATGATACCGGTCAGCTTGCGCAGCGCCTGGGACATCAGACGGGCCTGCAGGCCAACGAAGCTGTCGCCCATTTCGCCGTCGATTTCCGCCTTGGGCACCAGCGCTGCCACGGAGTCAATCACGATCACGTCCAGCGCGCCGGAACGCACCAGTGCCTCGACGATCTCAAGGGCCTGCTCGCCGGTATCGGGCTGGGATACATACAGCTCGTCAATATTCACGCCCAGCTTCTTGGCGTACACGGGATCAAGGGCATGCTCCGCGTCCACAAAGGCCGCGATGCCGCCCGCCTTCTGTGCCTCGGCGACGATATGCAGCGCGACGGTGGTCTTACCAGAGGATTCAGGACCATAGATTTCCACAATACGGCCGCGGGGAATACCGCCCACGCCCAGCGCAGCATCCAGCGTGATGCAGCCCGTAGGGATTACCTGCACATTCTGCGCGCTCTGCTCACCCAGCTTCATCACGCTGCCCTTGCCAAACTGCTTGTCCAGCGCACTGAGAGCATGTTCCAGCGCCTTGAGCTTTTCTTCCTGCGCACCGCTGACGGGTGTGGTCTTTTCCGGCTTCGCGGACTTCTTTGCGGCCATGTTGCAACATCCTTTCATAAAGCCGGGAGCAACCCCGGCGTGGCTTACATGTGATGGTATCATCGTAACACAGCGAACGTAAGTTTGCAAGGGGAACACGCAAATTTTGACGCGCCAAAATGCGCCTTGACGCAGACCTCCGCAGATGCTATGATGAAAGCAGAAAAACGCTGCGCCGCCTGATGGCAAGTACGTAAGCAAATGTTCAAACAGCTGCTTTTCCTGCGGCCGCTTGTGTTTCTGCCGTATGCGGCTCGCTTTGACAGCCATGGGCGGCTCTGCCCGCAGACAGCGGATTGCTGCCTGTGCTTCACCCACATACCCTTGTTTACAAAGGAGGAGACCTCCCGATGATGAAAAAGCTGATTACCCTGACGGCAGCTCTGGTTCTGCTGCTGAGCGCCTGCTGCGCCTGCGCGGAAGGCAGCGTAAACTCAGACAGCCTCACCGGCGCGCTGGACAGCCTCTGGGGCGACAACGCAAATCAGCACATCGCGCCCTTCCTCGACTTCACGTGGGGCGACGTGCTGACCCAGGGTGAAACCCTGCGCAATACCATGCCAATTACCCGCTCCGTCAAGGTCTCCTTTACCTTCTATGACTACACCATCTGGCGCCCGATGATCTTCGGTTTTTCCTGCATTGGCAGCAGCATCGTGCCTGAGAACGAATCCGAGCTCGAATTCATCTGGCGATATCTGGGACAGGAGTGCATCCAGTTCTACGATGAATACAAGCAGATTGATACGACTGACAATGGTCTCATTGCCTACGAGTTCAGCAACGCACAGACCGATTTGCGTCTCGAATATATTGACAGCCCCTACAGCGACTACATCATGTTCATGGCCTTTAACAACAACAGCTATTGACGACGCCAACACAGAAAGGACGTATCTGCAATGAATAAGCTCCTCACTCTGCTGCTTGCCCTGACCATGCTGCTGACCACCTGCTGCGCCTGCGCGGAAAGCAGCACCGCTGCAGAAGACGTGGCGGACGTGCTGGACACCATCTGGGGCAACAAATCCAGCAAGACCATCGCTCCCTTCCTTGATTTCACCTGGGGCGAAGCGCTGCTTTACGGCAACGAATGCCGCTCCAAAACGGCGCTGAAGCGAAAGACCAGCGTTTATGAGTACACGGTCAACCTTTCGACCAGCAACATCAGCTCCTTCTTCAGTGGCATGATCACGGCCAAAACCGAAAGCCAGCTGGAATACGTGTGGCGCAATCTGGGGCAGGAATGCATCAAGCATTACGACGAGTATGAAGAGATCGACCCCACGGACAACGGCCTGATTGCTTACCAGTTCACCAATGACGACACCTATCTGCGCTTCGAGTACATCAGCAGCCGTTATGATGACTACATCCTCTTTGTGCTGATTCATTGAGCCGGTCAGCGTCAGAGGCATGGATCCCCGGAAGCCCCCGCAAGCCCTTCGGCTCTGCCCCCTAAATCAACGCTGCCCCATTGAGACAGTTATGTCAGATCACGCATAAAGAGCGCACTTGCTGCCGCCCACAGGGGGGAGTAAGTGCGCTCTTATTCTTCAGGCCAAGCAGCAGATTGGTATGGCTACTTCAGGTTTGTCGCCTTTATTCTGCCGTTTCGGCACCCTTGTCATCCGGCAGCTTCCACTGGTACAGGCCAATGATCCGGCTTCCGCGCAGCTCATAGCGGAAGGTGCTGGTGTCGATTTCCGTTCGGCTCTTGTTGAAAGCAACCATATAAACGCTGTACCCCTTGCCCCTTGACAGGATTGCCGAGGGATCGACGATGACATAGCGGCTTTTTTGGGGCATCGCCGCAACAACAAGAAATGAGTGCAGCGAATCGTCCGGCCGTCGGATATGGACAAGCACCGGCGAATAGCTGGGGTCAGAAAGGTAATTCTCCATCATGGTGTCAAAGACATTGGAGGAAGGCGTGACGCGCTCAAGGGAAAACAGGTCGCTGATCTCCGTGTAGGGCATATCGAGGTCGCGCTCGCCGGTAGTTGCGCTCATATCGCCGGGCGTCATATCAATGCCAAGGTAGGACAGGGCCATCGAATATGCCGCACGGGTGCACATGTTGGCCACATAGTATTCATAGCGTTCACCATTGGGCTTGCGTTTATCCGTCAGGTCAAGCTCCGTTCCCTCCGGTCCGCCGAGCCAGTAATGCGTACGGAAATTGTCCGGATCATTCGCCCGGTGCTGGGCAATATGGCGGATGTATCCCGCCTTCACGCCGGCCACGCCGTCCTCGGGCGGGTATATGATGAACTGCTTGACCTCCTCAATGCTCGTCGCCTCGCGAAGGGAAGCCGGGCCCTCCGCCGTCTCTGCCTGAACACAAAGGGGCAGCTGCAGCAGGAGCACCAAAAGGGCGGCGAGTCGTTTGAGCATGCGGCAAACCTCCCTGTAGAATCACTGTGTTCCAATATTGTACAATAAGTTCACCGTTTCGGCAAGAGGCACGGGGCAGAAATCCAGTTTTTCCCTTGGAATTTGCCTCACCCATGCCCGGCTTTCGTTTCGGCACATCTGCGCATATTGATGAAGAAAAAAATAGACGCGGACGCTGTTTTGTGCTATACTGTAAGTTGGTCAAATATGGCCGCAGCCTTTTACAGGCCCATCAAAGAGAAGGGGGTCGAAGACCCTGCGATTAAAGAAGTTAGAGCTGTACGGCTTCAAGTCCTTTGCCCAGCGGACAGAGATCGTCTTTGACGAGGGCATCACGGGCATCGTAGGCCCCAACGGCTCAGGCAAGAGCAACATCGGCGACGCAGTGCGCTGGGTGCTGGGCGAGCAGAGCGCAAAGACCCTGCGCGGCGCATCCATGGCGGACGTTATCTTCAACGGCACGCAGAAGCGCAAGCCCCTGAGTTACTGCGAGGTATCGCTGATTTTCGATAACGAGGACAAGGCACTGCCGATGGAAAACGCCGAGGTGATGGTCACCCGCCGCGTATACCGCAACGGCGAGAGCGAATACTTCCTCAACCGGGCCTCGTGCCGTCTGCGCGACGTGATCGATCTGTTCCGCGACACGGGTATCGGCAAGGAAGGCTACTCCATCATCGGTCAGGGCCGCATTGACGAGATCCTGTCGCGCAAGTCGGAGGATCGTCGTCAGGTCTTCGAGGAAGCTGCGGGCATCGTGAAGTTCAAGGCCCGCAAGGAAGAGGCAGACAAGAAGCTTCAGCGCACGCTGGAAAACGCCGAGCGTCTTGACGATATCCTTGAAGAGCTGACCCGCCGCCTTGGCCCGCTGGAGGAGCAGAGCCGCAACGCCCGCGCCTACATGGCCTATGCCGAGGAACTCAAGCACCTCGATATGAACCTGTTCCTCATCCGCTCCGACCGCGCCCGTCAGCGTCTGGCAGAGCTGGACAGCGAGCTGCTGACTCTGCAGACCATCCTGAATGACTGCGAGGCAGCGCTGGCTGACAAGACACATCAGCGGGACGACACACAGGAGAACATCGCCGCACTGGAGGAGCAGATCATCGCAGCCCGCGAGACGCTGATGCGCTGCGCCGAGAGCGTTCACGAAGCGCAGGAACAGCTTTCCGCCCTGCGCAGCCGTCAGGAAACGCGTCTGGAGAACCGCCAGCGCGTCAATGCCGAGCAGGAGGATGCTCTGGCCCGCCTGGCAGAGCTGGAGAAGTCCTTCTCTGCCAGTCAGGATGAGGTGGACAAGCAGGAGGAGCTCATTGCACAGGCAGAGCGCGTCCTTGAGAAGGCGCAGGCCGATGCGGAACGCACCCAATCCGAGGAGGCTGCAGCTGACGCGGCTCTGGAGGCCCACAAAACGGCCGTCATGAACGCCATGAACCGCCTCTCCGCCGTCAAGAACGATCAGACCCGCCTGACCACCATGCGTACACAGATGGAGACGCGTCTGGAGGAAATCAGCCGTTCCAGCGGTAATCTGGCCACGCAGGAGGAGGAGCTTATCTCCGCCCTGCAGGAGGCCAACACCATGGTGCAGCAGGAACAGCAGCAGCAGGAAGCACTGCAGCAGGCCCTGCGTGACCGTCAGGCGGAATTCGACGCTCACGATACGGCACTGAATGCCCAGCGTACCCGCGCCGAAGAGCTCTCCGCCAAGCTGCAGGCCGCCCACAGCCGTCACACAGTCCTGACGGAAATGACACGCGACATGGAAGGCTACAATCAAGCCGTCCGCCGGGCCATTCAGTATGCCAAGCAGCGCGGCATGACCGGCGTAAAGGGCGTGCTGGCCCAGCTGATGAGCGTCCCCCAGCAGTATGAAACCGCCATCGACATGGCACTGGGCGCTGCACAGCAGAACATCGTTACCGACAACGAAGAAACAGCCAAGGAGCTGATCAACTATCTGCGCCAGAACCGTCTGGGCCGCGCGACCTTCCTGCCCATGAGCGCCATCCGCTCCAACAAGCTGGGCGACAGGGAGCGCCAGCCGCTGTCCATGACGGGCTGCATCGGCGTCGCCAGCGACCTGGTGAACTGCGCACCTGAGTACCGCAATATCATTGAAAACCTCCTGGGCCGCACGGTCATCGCGGATAACCTTGACCACGGCATCCCGATCATGCGCGCCGGCGGACACCGCTTCCGCCTCGTCACCCTCGAGGGTGACGTGATGCACTCCGGCGGCTCCATGACCGGCGGCTCCGCCCAGTCGAAGGTATCAAACCTGCTGTCCCGCGAGCGCGAGCTCAAGGAGCTGACCGAAACCCTCCGCAAAGGCCGCGCTGACCTTGACGCGATGAAGCAGCGTCTTGCCGAAGGACAGCAGAAGAAGAACACCCTGCGCCAATCCGTCAGCGACGCACTGAACGATCTGCATCAGCAGGAGATTGCCGTCACCCGCGAGCAGGCCCGCTACGAGAACGCCATGCAGGAGCTGGAGGCACACCGCGACCGCATGTATCAGACCGAGCAGGCTGCCGTTCAGCTGCGCGAAAGCATAGAGGACGTCGACCGCCAGCTGGCCTCTATCGACAGCGACTTCGGCGGCGTAGAAATGGATCAAAACGCCATGGACGCAAAGTCCGCCGAGCTGCAAAAAGCCCTTGCCGACGCCCGCGCCGCCTCATCCGAGGCCAGTGACCGTCTCATGGTGCGCACCCTGCAGCTTTCCGACCTGCGTCACGGGCTGGATAACCTCCGCCGCGATCAGAGCCACTATGACAGCGACCGCGCCCAGATTCTCCGCGAGCAGGAGCGCCGCGCGTCCCAGCTGGCCGACATGGACGATCAGGACGCGCAGGACGCTGCGCAGATCGAGGTCATGGTCGGCGAGGTCAACGCCCGACAGCAGGAGCAGCGTCGTCAGGAGCAGATTGCCCAGGCGATTGAAAAACGGCGCAGCGACGCCAGCAGTCTCCTGCGCGATATCCTCCGCGACATGGAAAACCTTCACGAATCCTACAAGCGCGACGGTGAGAAGCAGCACCGCACCGAGATGGTCAAGCAGCGCGTGGAAAACGACCAGCGCAATCTGCAAAACCGCATCTGGGACACCTACAAGCTGACCTACGCCGGCGCAGAGGAATTCCGTCAAACCGAGGGCTTCAATGAGCGTGAGGCTGACAAGCGTGCCGCCGAGCTCAATGCCGCCATCCGGGCACTGGGCAACGTCAACGTGGGCGCAGTCGAGGAATACGCCGAGACCAAGGCCCGCGTGGACGACCTGACCGCCCAGCAGGCTGACCTGCGCGCCGCCGAGGCTGACCTGCGCGAGCTGATCGAGCGCCTGCTGGAGCAGATGCGCGTGACCTTCGTGGAGAACTTCACCAAGCTCCAGGGCTATTTCAGCGAGACCTTCACGCGCCTCTTTGGCGGCGGCAAGGCGGAACTCAAGCTGATGGACCCCGAAGACCCGCTGAACTGCGGCATAGAGGTCAACGCCCAGCCCCCGGGCAAGAAGCTCCAGCTGCTCTCGCTCCTCTCCGGCGGCGAGCGTGCCCTGACCGCTATCGCGATCCTGTTCGCCACGCTGAAATTGAAGCCCACGCCCTTCTGTATCCTCGATGAGATCGAGGCCGCGCTGGACGATGCGAACATCGGCTACTACGCCGACTATCTGAAGGAATACTCCCGCGGCACGCAGTTCATCGTCGTCACCCACCGCAAGGGCACCATGGAGCGCTGCAACAGCCTCTTTGGCGTAGCCATGGAGGAACAGGGCGTGTCGAAGATGGTCAGCGTGAGTTTGCAGGATTATAAGGAGTAATTTGAAATTCTTAATTCTGAATTCTTAGTTCTTAATTGAGATGCTTGTGCTCATAAACTGAATTTTGATTTTAGGATTCAAAATCGGTCATTTTCCGGAGGTGGTTACTGTGGCAACGACTGGCCCTGCGCTGCGGTGCAGCGTGCATCCGCTGGGTACGCTGAGCCCGTATAAATATGTGGTGATCTGCGCCAACTATCATGGGCAGTGGCTGCTGAGCCGCCACCGCGACCGCGCTACTTGGGAAACGCAGGGCGGGCACATCGAGCCGGGCGAAACGCCGATACAGGCTGCCGTCCGCGAACTGTACGAGGAAAGCGGCGTGACGGACGCGGAGGTCATCCCCGTGTGCGACTACTGCGGCTTCACCGACCGGGGTCATGCCAACGGCGTGGTGTTCCTTGCCATGGTGCATGCGCTCGGCGAGCTGCCGGAGAGCGAGATGGCCGAAGTGCAGCTGTTCAATCAGCTTCCGGACAACCTGACCTACCCCAACGTATCTCCCCGGCTGTATCAGGAGGCCGCGAAGCATCTGCCGCCGGACAGTCCCCCGTAACCGAATTTTATTCCTGATTTCCTTGACACCTTCCCCTGCTCAGATATACAATGTCTGGGTTCGACATATGAAGGAGGCAAACCATGCTGCCGAGTAACGATACACAAGCCTTCCGCGACATGCTGCATGAGCAGGTCGAGAAGCGCCGCACCTTCGCCATCATTTCGCACCCTGACGCAGGCAAGACGACCCTGACCGAGAAGCTCCTGCTCTACGGCGGCGCAATCCGTTCCGCCGGCTCGGTCAAGGCCCGCAAGAGCGATAAACACGCTACCTCCGACTGGATGGAGATCGAGAAGCAGCGCGGTATTTCCGTCACGTCTTCCGCCATGCAGTTCGAGTACAAGCCCGAAAAGGTGCAGCCCTTCCCCGGTTCCGGCGAAGAACCCGTCGAGATCCCGGAAGAGGGCTTCCGCATCAACATTCTGGATACCCCCGGCCATCAGGACTTCTCCGAGGATACCTATCGCGTGCTGGTGGCGGCGGACGCAGCCGTCATGCTGATCGACGCGGCCAAGGGCGTGGAGGCGCAGACCATCAAGCTGTTCAAGGTCTGCCGCATGCGCAACATCCCCATCTTCACCTTCGTGAACAAGATGGACCGCGCGGCGAAGGATCCCTTTGCCCTCATGGAGGAGCTGGAGCAGGTGCTGGGCATCCGTTCCTGCCCCATCAACTGGCCCATCGGCGTGGACGGCGACTTCCAGGGCGTGTACCACCGCGATACCCAGACCGTGACCCTCTATTCCGGCGGCGACCACGGCGCCAAGCGCGTGGACGAGCTCGAAATTGCGCTGGATGATCCGGCCATCGAGCATGTGCTGGCCCAGCACTACCGCGACCGTCTGGAAGAAGAGATCATGCTGCTGGACGAGGCGGGCGACTCCTTCGACCTCGACAAGGTCCGCAGGGGTGAGCTGACCCCGATGTTCTTCGGCTCGGCGATCACCAACTTCGGCGTTGAGCCCTTCCTCGACCGATTCCTGCAGTACACCAATCCGCCGCTGCCCCGTCAGTCTGACGCCGGGCTGATCACCCCCGAGCAGCCCTATTTCTCCGCCTTCATCTTCAAGATTCAGGCCAACATGAACCCCGCTCACCGCGACCGTCTGGCGTTCATGCGCATCGTGAGCGGTGCGTTTGAGAAGGGCATGGAGGTCTGGCACTCCGGCACGAACAAGATGGTGGCGCTCAAGCAGCCCCAGCAGTTCATGGCGGACGCCCGCGAGGGTGTGGAGGAGGCCTGGGCCGGCGATATCATCGGCCTGTTCGACCCCGGCATCTACCAGCTGGGCGACACCCTGTCCACCGGCCCCAAGTTCCATTATGAGAACATCCCGGTCTTCGCGCCCGAGCACTTCAGCCGCGTCCGCCCCATGGACAGCATGAAGCGCAAGCAGTTCCAAAAAGGCATCACCCAGCTGGCCGAGGAGGGCGCGATCCAGACCTTCATCCGCACCGAGACCGGCCGCGAGGAGTTCATGGTCGGCGTAGTCGGTGTGCTGCAGTTTGAGGTTCTGGAGCATCGCCTGAAGACCGAATATCAGGTCGATATCGTGATGGAGTCCATGCCCTTCCGCTATGTGCGCTGGGTCGTGAAATCCCCCAAGGAGATCGACAAGCTGAAGCTGACCTCCACCTCCGGCCGCGCCAAGGACAGTCGCGACCGCGACGTGCTGCTGTTCGAGAACGAGTGGAGCATCCGTCTGGCCTGCGAGAACAACGAGGGGCTGGAACTGGCGGAAACCGCAAACAGACTGTAAGAAATGCTTAATTCTTAATGCTTAATTGAGCTACTGGTGCCGAATGTGTGCGTGCGAACGGGTGCACAAACCAAATTACGAATTAAGAATTAAGAATCTCATTCAAGGAGATGTTTTTATGATCCGCGAAGACATTCGCAACATTGCCATTATCGCCCACGTTGACCACGGCAAGACCACGCTGGTCGACCAGATGCTCAAGCAGGGCGGCGCATACCACGAGAATCAACAGACCGTTGACCGCGTGATGGACTCCGGCGACATCGAGCGCGAGCGCGGCATTACCATCCTCGCCAAGAACACCGCCGTGCACTACGGCGATACGAAGATCAACATCGTCGATACCCCCGGCCACGCGGACTTCGGCGGCGAGGTGGAGCGCGTGCTGAAGATGGTGGACGGCGTGCTGCTGCTGGTGGACTCCTTCGAGGGCCCCATGCCCCAGACGCGCTTCGTGCTGAAGAAGGCTCTTGAGCTGAAGCTGAAGGTACTGATCGTCATCAACAAGATTGACCGCCCCGACCAGCGGTGTGAAGAAGTCACGGGCGAGATCCTCGACCTGCTGATCGACCTGGATGCGGACGAATCCACGCTGGACAACCCCATCCTGTACGTCTCCGCCCGCAAGGGCACGGCAACCCTCTCGATGGACGAGCCCGGCACCGACCTGAAGCCGCTGTTTGAGAGCATCCTCAAGTACATCCCCGCGCCCGAGGGCGATCCCGACGGCCCGGCGCAGGTGCTCATCTCCACCATTGATTACAGCGAGTACGTAGGCCGCATCGGCGTGGGCCGCGTGGTGCGCGGCTCCTTCAAGCAGGGCATGAGCGTCGTCCACACCAACCTCGAAACCGGCCATACCTCCACCCCGTGGCGGCTGGGCAACCTGTACACCTATCAGGCCCTGAAGCGCGTGGGTGCAGCGGAGGTCTCCATGGGCGACATCGTGGCCCTGTCCGGCGCGGAGAACATCTCCATCGGCGATACCGTCTGCGACCCCAGCTGCATCGAGGGTCTGCCCTTTGTGAAGATCTCCGAGCCCACAGTCACCATGACCTTCCAGGTCAACGATTCTCCCTTCGCCGGCCGAGAAGGACAATACGTCACCAGCCGTCACCTGCGCGCCCGCCTGATGCGCGAGCTTCAAACCGACGTGTCCCTTCGCGTCAATGACACCGACTCCACGGACGCGTTTGAGGTCTGCGGCCGCGGTGAGCTGCATCTGTCCATCCTGATTGAAAACATGCGCCGCCAGGGCTATGAGTTCGCCGTATCGAAGCCGCAGGTCATCTACAAGGTGATCGACGGCGTGAAGTGCGAGCCCATCGAGCGTCTGGTGGTGGACGTGCCCGCCGACTGCATCGGCTCCGTCATTGAGAAGATCGGCTCCCGCAAGGGCGACCTGCTGGATATGAACCCCGTGGGCGACCGCATGAAGGCCCAGTTCCTGGTCCCCTCCCGCGGCCTGTTCGGCTACCGCAACGAGTTTTTGACCGACACCAAGGGCGAGGGCATCATGGCCTCCGTTTTTGAGGAGTACGCCCCCATGAAGGGAGAGATCTCCCGCCGCAACAACGGCTCCCTGGTGGCCTTTGAGACCGGCGAGGCCGTTACCTACGGCCTGTTCAACGCTCAGGAGCGCGGCTCTTTGTTCATTGGTGCCGGTACCCCGGTCTA
>JAFTWV010000080.1 GCA_017465155.1 Clostridia bacterium | reverse complement strand
GCTGCTGAAAAAGCAGATGGGCAAGTACTTCGACAGCCTTGCCTATGAATACACCATGCGGCAGGCGGTCAAGGACAAGTATCTGTGTCCGATCAAGGCGCAGATGATTCCACTGGAACTCAATATCCGCAGCGTCGGTGTATCCGAGGGCGATTACAGGGCTGACGATATTAGCTGTGCGCTTGAACCTTACCTTGAGCAGATCGCCGATGAAATGCTGACCTATTGCAAGGGGCGCAAGACGGTTGTGTTCCTCCCATTGGTGGCGACCTCCCAGAAATTCTGCGAAATGCTCAAGCGCCGGGGCTTCCGCGCCGCCGAGGTAAACGGCGAAAGCCCGGATCGCGCACAGATTCTGGAGGATTTCGATAACGGCCACTACGATGTGCTCACCAACAGTATGCTGCTGACCGAGGGCTGGGACTGTCCCTCCGTGGACTGCATTATCAACCTCCGCCCAACCAAGGTGCGCAGCCTTTACCAACAGATTATCGGACGTGGCCTGCGCCTGCACCCGGGCAAGGAATACCTGCTCGTCCTGGACTTTCTCTGGCTGACCGAGCGCCATGATCTGTGCCGCCCGTCCAGCATTGTATGCAAGGATGCGGAGGAAGCCGCCAAGATTGATCGTATGGTCGAGGAGAATCCTGCCGCCGTCGATCTGATGGAAGCAGAAGAACAGGCATCTAAGGACGCCATTGCCGAGCGCGAACGGTCGCTGGCACAGCAGTTGGCTGAAATGCGCTCCCGCAGCCGCAGACTGGTTGACCCGCTGCAGTTCGCCCTTTCGATTGCTGCAGAGGATTTAGCTGATTACACACCGACCTTTGCGTGGGAAATGTCTCCGCCGACACAGAAGCAGCTGGATTTCCTTGAAAAGCGCGGCATCTACGCCGCCAGCGTTGAGAACATGGGCAAGGCCAGCATGCTGATCGACCGTCTGATGCAGCGCCAGAACGAGGGTTTGAGCACACCCAAGCAGATCCGCCTGCTGGAACGCTATGGATTCCGCTATGTGGGCACATGGTCTTTCGATGCGGCATCACGCATTATTTCCCGGCTGGCGGCGCTCAACTGGAAGCTGCCGCACGGCTTCAATCCCGCAACCTATATGCCCGGTTAAGGAGATGTTCGTATGGACAATTTGCTTTTGTCCGCGCTGTCCGCATTGGACGTGCGCGATCTCAGCTATCAGGAATGGATGAATGTCGGCATGGCTCTTCAGCATGAGGGCTATGCCTGCGCCGTGTGGGACGATTGGAGCCACAATGATGATCGCTATCATCCCGGCGAATGTGCCCGCAAGTGGAACACCTTTCACGGAAGCGGCACACCGATTACCGGTGCGACGATTGTGCAGCTGGCCAAGCTGCGCGGCTGGAAGCCCTTCGAGGGCACAGGTGCTATGGACTGGAACGATGCCATTTCCTACGACGGCAGAGAAGCTGGCGCACACGCGCCCGCGCCGACCGTGAAGCCTACTGAGGAACTGGCACAGTATATCCGCACTTTGTATAAGGAGGACGAGTATATCGGGTACGTCACCGGAGACGTGCGCCAGACCGATGACGGAGGCTGGGAGCCGCTGCGTGGTGTGTTCAGCCGTACCGCTGGAGAACTGCTGGCATCGCTTGCCAAGTACCCGGATGACCTCGGGGCGACCATCGGCGATTGGAAACCGCACGTTGGTGCGTGGATTCGCTTTAATCCCTTGGACGGCAAAGGAGCATCCGACCGCAACGTGACTGCCTTCCGCTACGCGCTGGTCGAATCGGATGTGCTCCCCATTCAGGAGCAGCTGGCAGCATATCAGAAGCTGGAGCTGCCGGTTGCCTGCCTCGTACACAGCGGCGGCAAGTCCGTTCATGCCATCGTACACATTGATGCGCCTGACGAATCCGAATACCGTAAGCGTGTGCTGTTCATGTATTCCTTTCTTGCTGCACACGGGCTTGTAGTCGATCAGGCCAATAAAAATCCTTCCCGCTTGTCGCGTCTTCCCGGCGTCGATAGGAACGGAAAACGCCAGAGCCTGCTGGCTGTAAACACCGGAAGAAAGTCATGGATTGATTGGATGGATTTCGTGGAGGGCGTAGAGTTCAACCTTCCGGAGTTGGAACAGCTGGATGTCCTGCTGGCACACAAGCCTGAGCTCCCGGAGGAGCTGATCAAAGGCATCCTGCGGAGCGGACACAAGATGCTGATCTCCGGCCCCTCGAAGGCAGGTAAGTCCTTTCTGCTCATGGAGCTGGCGATTGCGATCACTGAAGGTCGCAGATGGCTGGGCTTTCCTTGCCGCAAAGGACGTGTGCTGTATGTGAATCTGGAAATCGACCGCGCCAGCTGCATTCATCGTTTCGCAAACATTTATAACGCGCTCGGGATTCACAATCCCTGTGCAGACAGGCTTGTGCTGTGGAACCTGCGAGGTAAGGCTGTGCCGCTGGATAAGCTGGTTCCGCAGCTGGTACGGCGTGTGCGCGATCAGCATTTCGATGCGATCATCATTGACCCCATCTACAAGGTGATCACCGGCGACGAGAACAGCGCCAGCGATATGGCTTTTTTCTGCAACCAGTTCGACAGGATCTGTGCCGAGACCGGGTGTGCCACCATCTACTGTCATCATCACAGTAAAGGTGATCTGGGCAACCGCAACGCCAAGGATCGCGCCTCCGGCAGCGGCGTCTTTGCCCGCGACCCGGATGCGCAGCTGGACATTATTGAGCTTCAGCTGGATGGCGACGCTAAGTATGAGGCCGAAGCGCGTGGGCGCACAGCATGGCGATTGGAAAGCAGCCTGCGCGAGTTCCAGAACATTATCCCCGTGGATTTCTGGTTTGAATACCCGCTGCACACCCTTGAGCGGTCAACCGATTTGTCTGATGCGCCTGCGAAGGGCAGCATGGCTGCACGACGTACTGCCGACGGCAAAAACCTGAACCGGGAACAGCGTGCTGACAGTATTCGCATGGCGTACATTGCATGTTCTATCGATCCCAGCAAGCCGGTTACGGTTGCTGATCTCGCAGCTTATCTCGGTCTGTCCGACCGTGCTGTGCGGGATCGGGTGAAAGAAATGCCCGATGAATTCACGAACTGCCGGGGTGTTGTTACCCGTGCATGACCCTTGTTTGCAGGCTCCCAAATGGAACGGAACAGCCTATATAAATATAGGTGTGTTCCACACCCCTCTACAGGGAAGGGAGACCCATCCCTTCCCCTGTACGAGGAGTGGGTGCCCGCGAGACGTACCAAAGGAGGTCGTTCCGTATGACATTTTTTCTTGATATGAATCCGCCGACCGTAACTGCGCAGGAACACAAAGTCATGGTGCGGCATGGCCGACCGATGTTTTATGACACACCCCGGCTGAAGGCTGCCCGTGCGCTGTACGAAGGTGCGCTGTGCCAGCATAAGCCGGATTCTCCTCTGGAGGGTGCTCTTTCCCTGACTGTTGAGTGGTGGTTTCCCAGCAAATCACACCGTGAGGGTGAGATGCGCACGACCCGGCCTGACACAGATAACCTGCAG
>JAFTWV010000079.1 GCA_017465155.1 Clostridia bacterium | reverse complement strand
TAGTAGTCGGACGCGTAGTACAGTCCGCCCGTCCAATTGAAGCCCAGCCAGTTGATGTCGCGCTTGATTGCCTCGACATACTCGGTGTCCTCCTTGGCGGGGTTTGTGTCGTCAAAGCGCAGGTTGGACAGGCCGCCGTACTTTTCAGCGGTCAGGAAGTCCATGATCAGCGCCTTGCAGTGGCCGATGTGCATGTAGCCGTTGGGCTCGGGAGGAAAGCGCGTGTGTACTTGCGTATAGCGGCCGTCCTTCAGATCCTGTTCAATGGCGTCCCAGATAAAATTCGTTCGGTTGAGTGTTTCTTCCATCGTGCGTTTCCTCCTTGTTCGATATTTCTGCACCGGATGGGTACACGAAATACACGCACCCCATGGTGCATTGTTCCATTATACTTGCAAATGCCTGATATTGCAAGGGGAGCAGGCTGAAAAATCGCAGGGAGGTCCCCGGATGCCGGAAAGCGGAAATGATGCGCATCGCGGAGAATGGCTTCAGATAACGGCTGAAACGAGGCTCAGAAGGAACCCGGCATGAGGGATATGCTGTGCTTTGACAACTGGCGATGGCTATGCTACAATAAATACCACACCTGCCCGCTGTGCCCTGCAGAAAGGATGAGGCCTCATGACGCTGAAAGAAATGATTTTCCACCGCCGCTCCGTGCGCAGCTACTGTGCGGATGAAGTGGATGAGACTTCCATGCAGGCGATTCGCACCTTCATGGCGGGATTGCATCCGCTGCTGCCCGGAGCAGGGACGGAGGCCCGCATCATCCGTACGTCACAGGCGAATTTTCTGCAGAAGTGGAAAACACCCCATGCGCTGGCGATCTTTGCGGAGGATTGCGATGATGCGCTGATCAACGTGGGTTTCATGTATCAGCAGCTAGACCTGTATATGCAGTCCCTGGGACTGGGGAGCTGCTGGGTCGGGCTGGGCTGGCTGGCAGACGGAGAACCTGTTCCCGAAGGTATGCGGCTGGCAATCCTGCTTCCCTTTGGCAACCCGGCGGGCGTACCGCTCAGGGAAACGTCGGCAGACTTCAAGAGGAAGGCGCTGCATGAAATTACGGATGTGCCGGACGTGCGGCTGGAGGTTGTCCGCATCGCGCCCTCCGCCACAAACAGCCAGCCGTGGTATTTCACCCACGAGGCAGATGTGATCCACGTCTGGCGGGAGGAGCTGGGGCGGATCAAGCAGCGTACGCTGGGGAAAATGAACCCCATTGATATGGGTATCGCGCTTGCACATCTGTATACGGCAAATCCCGAGCGATTTGTGTTTTCACGCTGGCAGGAGCCGCCTGTCAGGGAAGGATATATCTATGTCGGCAGCGTGAAGCTGTGAACAGAAAAATCGCTCCGTCTCCATGCATAGGGAGACGGGCGGATAGAAGAGCATTGTCAAGGGTGAATGATCCTTGCTCCGTGTAGACAGACTACATAGACAAAGCGCGCTTACATACCGTCCTTGGGATGGTGCGTAAGTGCGCTTTTATTCTTCAGGTGAAGCGATAAATTGGGATTTCTCAGTTTAATGCGTGAGCGATGCTTCTGCATTCCATGCACCGCATGCGTTCCTCCAAGCCGGTGCGGCTGCCGCTCAACTCACAAAGGAGCCATGCGGCGACTTTGCAGAGGATTGCTTCCGCTGCAAGCGGAAATTCAGG
>JAFTWV010000078.1 GCA_017465155.1 Clostridia bacterium | reverse complement strand
TACGTCCCACCCCGCTTGGGGTGGGTGGATTGAAATATCTCTGGCCGCGCCCTGCGCGAAATGGAGCCCGGTCCCACCCCGCTATGGGGTGGATTGAAATGCTGCAATGAGCTTGCGAAGCTTTGATACGTCATTTTCTGCCCTTTATAGAGATACGGTTGCAAACAATCTTAGCAACCACGGTTTACCTGAAGATGATCACTCCGCCTTTTGCTGGGGCATCTAATAGGGGTACGGAGCATCCCTGTTGGCAAACGACTTTGCATAAGACCCGACTTTCTTGATTGGCACAAGCAAATGCTTGCATTTGGTACGCGAACCGTTTCATAGTGTAGAGTTTCCCTGAAACACACAGATCCCAAATGGAAATGTGCTGTGTATCTGCAACCAATGAGACCGTTTGACAACCGGTATTGCAAAGTACACGGAAGGGAATGCGCCCAGTATGTTCAGGCAAAACCCGACTAACGCAGTCATTGCTTGAAATGGGCACGTACAGCCCTTGCGTCTGTGATGACCAAACATAACAGGGGCAGATGTGTGATCCTCTCATCACACACCTGCCCCTGCTCGAATACAGACAACATCGTCGTCGGGGGGACATGGGTATGTCACCACTGTTCAGAGCTTTCATGATAACAGAATGTTGACTGCCATCACTTTTTCATTCTCTTGAACAGCGGTATACGCATTGTCCTCCTCATCATCCCCTCCTTGGATCGACAGCTGATTCGCAGAAGATTGCCCGATGCTCCTCAGCATCATGGAGATGATTGACGATTTCTCAACCCTAAACCTGTTTCCGTTCATCTTGCCAGGCCATCAGTTCCATTCTATCACCTGCTGATACATCTTGTAATTAGACGTATGCAGCTTCTCCCGCTTGAACTCCTGCCCATTGCGGTACCATACCTTGTAGGTTTCCACCGTATAGCCGGTACGGGCCTTAACAGTCGTTTTCTCCGTACCCGGGGGGAGTTCGGGATTCTGCTGATATATTGGCTCGGTCGGCGGCTTCTTGGTGTAGGTAACCTCACTCTCCAGATCAATGGTTACGCCGTCTCCCAGGCTCATACCGTATATCTCGACCGTCACAGTCTTCTTGCTCTTGTTGCAGGAGGCGACAATGAAAACGGGCCAGCTGCTATCATTGCGGAAGCGGAAGTCCAGATTGGGCCAATTGACCGTCGCGTCCTCCCCCTTGGGCACATAATCGGACGGCCAGGCATGCGGATCTCTATCGACAATGGTCAGGTTTGCACGGGCCACAGCATTGAACAGCGTTGTACTTGTCTGACACACGCCGCCGCCGATTTCATCAAAAGTCTCGCCGCCTGCGATTGCCGCCGCTGCTTTGTATCCTTTGGCTTCGGTGCGCTGCCCTGTGGCCTGATTGAAGGAGAAGGTTTCGCCGGGCAATACCGTCGTGCCATTGATGGCATTCGCAGACAGTGCAATGTTGGTCGTACGGTTGGTATTGCCGGTCTTGCTGGTGGTAAAGGATGATATCAGGCCAAAGCTGTTCATCAGCTCCGCCTTGGTCACATCTGCCAGCAGGATCTGCGGCTCTACCTGCAGCGCATCGTAGTAAACGCCGCTGTCCAGACGGGTGACAACCGCATTGTAGATGTCGTCCGCATTGATAAACACGCCAGATTCATCGCTGTTGAAGGTAAACTTCTTCGTCTCCTGATTGAAAGAAGCTACCGATGCATTGACAGGATCTCGGTTAATGCTCTGGGCAATGCCGTCCACAATGGCACGAACAACATCGTGATCGTAGGTTGTGGTGGTGTAGAATGCCACAGGCTGCTGCCATACTGCCTGCACCGAGTTGAGCCTTTGGCGGAAGGGAGTAATGGTCGTTCCCCGGATCGCCGTAGTGTTGCTGCGCCCTATGGCATAGGCCTGCTGAACAACCTCCTCGGTGTCACGGTACAGCGGCACCGTATCCGAGTCAATCGACCAAGTGTATCCTGCTACGCTTACCGTAATCGCAAAGCTGCTGCCTGCATTGCCCGCCACCGTGCCAACGGCGTCGATGGCCTGCTGCTTCGTCATGCCACCTACATGAATGCCGTCGATGTACACGCCGTTGTGGATCAAATCAGTCTGCAACGAACGTCGATAGGTCTCGTAGCTCTGGATCGCATTCACATCCTTGCGGATGACGCTGCCATTGACGAAGGCATAGTTCGGCATACCTGCATATGTCACGCCCAGCACCTGCGGCGCAACAAACATCGCCAGCGCACCCGTGCACAGCAGGCACAGCAGCGCTACCATGAGCCACAGTGCCGTATGCTTGTCCCTGCGGTGGCTCTGTTTCGCTTTCTTCCGGTGTGTATCATTCAGAATGGGTTGATCAAAATCACTGTACGACGGGAGGGTACGTTCACTGCGTACGGGCTTTCGCAGCTGCGCCTCACGAGCCAGCAGTTCTTCGGAGCGTCCAATAGGCTGACGGGCGCTTCTATTCTGCCGTTCTGCCTGCACCTGATGAGGCGTTCGTGCCGGAGTAATGTCCGCAGGCCTTTGCGTACGGCGATTCCTTCCCGGCTGTGGTGTCTGGGTCATGGTACCTCCTTAACGACAAAAGCGCTGGCGGAAATCAGCCGCGCGCGCTTTGTCATTTGAATCATCTTATTCAGCATTTTCTCTGTGTGCCATGCGATAAGACAGCTGTTGCAGGCTGTCCATCAGATGGACGTTGACGACCAGCATGTCGTCCGGATGCTGCAGGTCTGTGGGCGCAAAGTTCCAGATCGCACGCACGCCGCTGTCATAGAGGCGCTGCAGCGTATCCTGCGCATACCTCTTGGGCAGTGCAAGCACAGCGATATCCACAGGATGGGCTGCAAGGAACTTCTCCAGCTCATCCATATGATACACAGGGATATCGCCCATCCGCGTACCAACCTTATCCTCTGTCACATCAAACATGGCAATGGTCTTGAAGCCTTCACGAGAGAAGGTGGGATACCGGGCCACTGCGCAGCCAATATTGCCCGCGCCCAGAATGATCACCTGATGCTCCTTTGTCAGGCCAAGGATCTCACCGATGTGTCCCTTCAGTTCAGACACCTTGTAGCCATAACCCTGACGGCCAAAGCCGCCGAAGCAGTTGATGTCCTGACGGATCTGCGAGGGCGTCAGATGCATTCTCTCTCCCAGCTCCTGGGACGAAATGGACGTCACCCCTGCAGCTTCCAGCTCACGCAGATGTCGATAATACCCCGGCAGACGGCGGATCACCGCGTCGGAAACATGGCCTGCCATGCCCGTTCCTCCTTTATCATGAAGCGCACCCTATGTGAAATCGTTAACTTATTTATTGTAGCACAGATTTTCGATAAAGGCAAGCACCGGATCTCGCCGCCGCATTTGCTTACCTTCTGTGATTCCGCACCTCTCCGCGCAGAATGTCACCCGCACGTACGCGGCATGGCGTATGCATGGCGACGATTTCTCCGCCGATACCGAGCGTATCGACTACATCACCCGTTTTCTCTCTCAGGAACGGCACTGCCTGAAAGCTCTCGACGCCATCGGGAGTCAGCAGTTCCAGCGAGTCTCCTGCATGAAAACGGTTCTTGAGCAGAAACCGTGCTTCCTCTCCTGCCCCGCTGTCCGAAACGGCACGGGCAATATACTCCCGATTTTGATGAAAGCCCTCCGCGCCGCCAGGCTGGATGGGCGGATCAATGGCAAAGCCCGTGTCACTGTCACGGTGGCTGGCACATCCCAGTTCTTCCAGCAGCGCCGGCAGCTCCGCTTCGAAGGCAGCCGGACTTTTTGCATACAGATCAAGCGCCCGTCGATAGGCCGCTGTGACCGTTGCGACATAATACTCAGTCTTCATGCGGCCCTCAATTTTCAGGGAGGCAATACCAGCCTCCACCAGCTGCGGCAGCACCGGCATCAGGTTCAGATCCTTTGCTGAGAAGATATACGTACCGTTCATATCCTCACTGACAGGCAGGTACTCGCCTGGACGCTTCTGCTCCATCACAGCATACTGCCACCGGCAGGGCTGGGCACACTCCCCCTGATTCCCGCTGCGGCCCACCAGCGCCGCAGAGAGCAGGCAGCGGCCGCTGTATGCCATACAGGAAGCGCCGTGCACAAAGGTCTCAATCTCCATAGCACCGCCAAGCTGTGCTATCATGCACTTTGCCCGCTCAATAGATACTTCCCGCGCAAGGATGACCCGGCTGCAGCCAAGCTGCTGATAGTGCTTCACAGCAGCGGTATTGACGGTACTTGCCTGCGTGCTGACATGCAGCGGCAGCTCCGGCACCATTTCACGCAGGGTCACCACTGCGCCCAGATCGCTGACAATGGCTGCATCCACGCCGATCTCCTGTGCAATGCGCGCCGTCTGGACAAAATCGTCCATCTGATCATCAAAGGGAAATACGTTCATGGTCAGATAGAATTTCTTTCCCTTTTCGTGGCACAGCGCCACAGCCTCCCGCAGCTGCTCCTCGTCAAAATTACCCGCAAATGCTCGCAGACCAAAGCGTTTCATACCGCCGTATACTGCGTCTGCGCCAAAGTGCAGCGCTGTCCGCAGCGCTTCCATGCTTCCCGCCGGACACAGCAGCTCCGGGATGGATCTCGTCCCCTGTTCCTGATGCATATCGTCTTTCCTCAGCAATTCAATATGTATGGACGCATTGGAGCGTCACTTGATTCCCCGGCTTTCATCATATTCCCGCCACAGCGGCGCATAGATGGCAGACGCCTGCTCATGCTCCTGCAGCGTGCGGGAGAAATGCAGCTCACCGCTTTCCGGATCCTTGGCACAGAAGTACAGGTACTTCTCTGCAAGGAAGGTCGCATCCGGATAGAGAGCTGCTTCAATCGCAGCCTGCGAAGGATTGCACACCGGGCCAAGCGGCAATCCGGCGTTCTTATAAGTGTTGTAGGGGCTGTTCAGGGCAAGGTCATTGGAATCCAACGCCATTTTCCGCACGCCGGTGACATAATGGATGGTTACGTCGCTCTGCAGCTTCATGCCCTGCTTCAGGCGGTTATGGAATACCGCCGATACCTTGGCAAAATCGCTTTCCTTGGCTTCCTTTTCGATCAGACTGGCCAGAGTGATGATTTCATCCATCGTGAAGCCCAGCTCATCTGCACGATCCTGACTGGTCACGGGGAAGGTACTTTCCGTCTGGGACAGCAGCCTGCGGATGATATCTTCAGCTGTTGCGCTGATGTACACCTCATAGGTATTAGGAGAAAGATAGCCCTCCAGAACGTACTTGCGCTGCCCCACATTCTTCGTAGCCAGAACATCCGCGATATAGTAGTAGTCGGAGAATTTTTCTCCCGAGCGACACATCTCAAGGAACTCCGAGCTATCCGACAGCACGCCGTCCGCCACCAGCTCAGCAGCAAATTCCTCCAGCGTCCGGCCCGGAATGAGGGTGATATTGCGCACGATGGGATTGCCGTCGCCCATGGTAAGCTGCTCGGCAATCTGGCTCATGGTCATAGCCGGATTCAACACATAGGAGCCAGCCTGAATCTTTTGACCCATACCGGCAAAATCGCAGTAATACTTGAACACCGTGCGATTCCGGATGATCCCGGCTTCTTCAAGGTTATTGGCCACACGGGTCAGACTTTGTCCGCTCTCTACGGTAAAGGCACGGTTTGTCTGATCCTGTGCATTAGCGGGCGCAAGATACGTGCTGTACACGTTGTTCCAGATGGTGCTGAGAATTCCGAGCACAATCAGGACGCTGCCCGCAATCACCAGCACCGGACGCACTGCACGCCACAACAGACTGTACCAGTACGGGCCATACTCCCGCTCGTCACGGACGGAACGGTAGGTATCGCTGCGCTTTTTCAAAGACGTTGACCTCCTTGGGATCAGGTTAAAACACCAGCAGCGTCATCATCTTGCGCTGCTTTTTATCAATTGTCCATACCTGGAATGGCAATATCGATATTCGCAGCCTCGGTAACGATCTTAAAGATGTCAGCGAGCGCCTGCTGCAGACGCATCTCCGCCAGCATGTAGCGGCTTACCGTCGGATTGCCGAACAGCAAAGCTGTGATGCCTTGAAAACGCTGCATGTCGTCCGAATCCGGCGCAGCGCCAGCCACCGCGCCCATCTGCAGCTTAACCTGAAGCTTTTTGTATTCCTTGATCAGGGCTGCCGTGGTCTCATCCGCCATCACCTCGTCCTTCAGGCCGTGATACGTCTGATATTCCTCGCTTTGACGGATATCCTGCGCCAGACGGTGTGCATTTGAGTACTCCATATTGATCATAACCTGCCTTTCATATCATGAAACGAATCTTTTCCGGTAATTCTTCCCGGAAAAGGGAAAGAGGAGGCACCTTCGTACCTCCTCTAATGATAACAGATATGCAGCGATTCGTCAAACGTCCAGAATGATCGGCAGGATCATCGGGTTACGCTTGATCTTCTCGTAGATGTAGCGGTGCAGATCGTCCTTGATGCGATTCTTGAGCACAGGCCAGTCTTCGCCCGCAAGGCTGGAATTGGCCAGAATCTGCCGCACCACATCACGCGTGTTTTCGATGATGTCTTCATTCTCGCGCACATAGATGAAGCCGCGGCTGATGATGTCCGGCCCGGACACCAGCTTGCATTCATCACGGTTGATGGCCATCACCACGATGATCAGGCCGTCCTGACTGAGGTGCTTGCGATCACGGAGCACAACATTGCCAACGTCGCCGATTCCAAGGCCATCCACCAGAATGCCGCCATTGGGAATCTGCTCGCCGAGGTACAGACCTTCCTCGTCCATCTCGTAGACCTGACCGATCTCGGGAATGACGATGTTCTGGCTGGGCATACCCATCGACTCTGCCAGCTCTGCATGCTGCCAAAGCATGCGGTATTCGCCATGCACAGGAATAAAGTAGCGGGGCTTCACCAGTGCGTGCACCAGCTTCAATTCCTCCTGGCAGGCATGACCGGACACATGCACGGCCTCCATCGTGTGGTACACCACCTGCGCGCCGCAGCGATAGAGCTGGTTGATGACACGGCTGATGTACTTCTCGTTACCGGGGATGGGACTGGCGGAAATAATCACCATATCGGAAGGACGAATCTGAAGCTTGCGATGCTCGGAATAGGCCATTCTGGTCAGACCAGCCATTGCCTCACCCTGAGAGCCTGTGGTCATCACCAGCAGCTCGTCATCCTCATACTGATCAAGGTCATCCGCTTCAATCAGTACACCCTCCGGGATGTGCAGCTCGCCGATCTGCATGCCCACACGGCTGACATTCACCATGCTGCGGCCAATGAAGCACACTTTCCGGCCGTATGCCACAGCATTGTCAATGACCATCTGCATACGGTGGATGTTGGACGCAAACATGGCAACGATCACGCGGCCCTTAGCGTCCCGGAACATTTTTTCAAACGTCGTGCCGATCTTGCGTTCAGACATGGTCTGGCCGGGGCGCTCCACATTTGTGGATTCGCACAGCATGCACAGCACGCCCTTTTCGCCAAGGGCTGCAAAAGTCGCAAGGTCGGTGATATGCCCGTCAATGGGCGTGTAGTCAATCTTGAAGTCACCCGTCACCAGCACCGTACCGGCCGGGCAGGTGATCGCGATAGCGCATGCCCCTGCAATGGAATGGCTCACGTGAATGAACTTTGCAGTGAAATACTTGCCCAGGCGAATCTCGTCCCGCGGCTGCACCACCTGCATGGGAATGCCGGGGATGCGATGCTCCTTCAGCTTCAGATCTACCAGCGCAAGCGTCAGCTTCGTGCCGTACAGAGGCGCAGGTACCTGCCGCAGGATATAGGGCGTTGCACCGATGTGATCCTCGTGTCCGTGGGTGAAAAGGTAGCCGCGGACATTCTTTTTCTTCGCCACAAGGTAGCTCACGTCCGGGATCACCAGATCAACGCCCAGCATATCCTCCTTGGGGAAAATGCTGCCGCAGTCCACCACCACGATATCATCTTCGTATTCAAACACAGTCATGTTCTTGCCGATCTCATCCACACCGCCAAGACTGACAATGCGCAGTCGGCTGGCTGGTTGCTGTTTCATGATCCTCTGGCTCACAGTTTACCTCCTTATCAGGTCGTTTACCGGCACATCGTCCGGTCTATACATCCAATTTCTTCCATTAAATAACAAATGTAATCAAAGCAGCGGAAATAGCCCTCCGTTGCTGATTGTTCGTATAATGTTCCAATCAACCCCAGCTGCGACCCACTGCACACCTAAAAGTGCCAATGGCAGCCAACAGCTGAAAACGCTTTATGGAAACTGGTCTGCCGGTCGCATCCTCCGGCAATACCCTTCGTTCTACTATTATAGCACAGGCAGAGAAAAAAATCCATACAAATTTATTCAGAATTTCAAAGTATTTTGGACGATTTGGCGAAAAACACGGTGTTAATTTGCATCGCACGCAAAAAAAGTTCCGACTGACGCGAACGTCTGCCGGAACTTGAATGATATTGTCAGGAATTTTTTATGCGTAAAGGGGGAAATTCTTCATCAGCGCTTCAACCTCTGCCTTGACAGCAGGTACAGCCGCTTCGCCCTCATTCACCACGCGGGCAATCCACTTGGCAATCTGTACCATGTGTTCCTCCTTGAGACCACGGCTGGTGATGGCGGGGGTACCCACACGCACGCCGCTGGTTACGAAGGGAGAGCGCTTCTCGTTGGGCACGGTATTCTTGTTAACGGTGATGTTGGCTTCCTCCAGCAGCTTCTCCAGCATCTTGCCGGTCATCTCAGTATCGGAGAAATCCAACAAGAGCAGATGGTTGTCCGTGCCGTCGGAAACCATCTTGATTCCCTCTTCGCGCAGAGCATTCTCAAGTGCCTTGGCATTGAGGATGATCTGATGCTGATAAGCCTTGAATTCATCCGTCAGCGCTTCGCCAAAGCAGACTGCCTTGGCCGCGATCACATGCATCAGCGGACCGCCCTGCGTGCCGGGGAAGATAGCCTTGTCGATCGCCTTGCCATACTGCTCCTTGCACATGATCATGCCGCCGCGGGGACCGCGCAGGGTCTTATGCGTAGTGGTGGTAACAAAGTCAGCATAGGGCACGGGGGACGGATGCTCCCCTGCCGCCACCAGACCAGCGATGTGAGCAATATCAACCATCATCATCGCACCGACCTCGTCGCAGATGGCACGCAGCTTCGCAAAGTCGATCGTACGGGGATACGCAGATGCGCCCGCAACAATCAGCTTGGGCTGGCATTCTTTCGCCTTCGCCAGCACATCGTCATAATCAATGTAGCCGTTATCGTCCACGCCATAGGACACAAAGTTGAAGTACTTACCGGACATGTTCACGGGACTGCCGTGTGTCAGGTGGCCGCCGTTGTCAAGGCTCATACCCATCACGGTATCGCCGGGCGTCAGCATGGCAAAGTAGACCGCCATGTTCGCCTGTGCACCGGAATGGGGCTGGACGTTGACATACTCGCAGCCGAACAGCTGCTTGGCGCGGTCACGTGCCAGATCCTCGACGATATCCACACACTCGCAGCCGCCGTAGTAACGCTTGGACGGATAACCCTCGGCATACTTGTTGGTCAGGCAGGAGCCCATGGCCGCCATGACGGCAGGAGACACGAAATTCTCAGATGCAATCAGCTCAATATGAGTACGCTGGCGCTCCAGCTCTGCCTCGATGGCGTCGCACACAGCAGGATCCGCCTGACGGATGACATTCAGTTCCATGACACAAATCCTCCATACTTGAAATTTGAAAATCTCTATCATTATACATGATTTTTGCCGCCTGTACAGCTTAAAAACACAATCAGAACAATCGGCAGGCTGAAATACCGCCAAAATACAAAAATACCGCACGCTCAGAATGGGCTTCCCCGCAGCACATCTCACTTATGCTTAATGCTGCTTCCTTCCGGACCTGACATGGTTCACACAGAAAGATCGCACGGGACCCAATCGTCATTGCGATACGGCCTAAACAGTATATCCTATCCGGCCGGAAATTGCAAGGGGAACACGCATTTTTCTTTCAGATTTTTCCGCGGACTTGATCTACTAAAACAAATTTTGAACTTCAAAATATTTTATATTGACAGGGACTGCACGATATGGTATTCTTGTGCATGTTGATTCGTCAACATCATATTTTTATCCAAATGCTTTGAACTTCAAACAAAGAAGGTTAATCATGGAGAAGCATGAAAAAATGATCGATCAGGTGCTGGTGCATCTGTTCAACGATCTGCTGCGCATTGAGGAGCGAACACTGCAGAAGGAATGCGGCAATCTTTCCATGCGCGAAATTCACATCATCGAGGCCGTCTGTGCAGCTCAGGATGAGGACAACACCATGACCGTTCTCGCGGCGACGCTGCGGGTCACGGTGGGTTCCCTGACGGTGGCTGTATCGACGCTGGTACGCAAGGGCTATCTGGAGCGTCGGCAGTCGCAGGTAGACAAGCGTCGTGTGCACGTTCTTCCCCTCCCTGCCGCATTGGAGGTGGAAAGGGTGCACCGCGCCTTCCACAAGCGGATGGTGGATGCAGTGACCACGGCCATTCCTCAGGATCAGCTCGACGTGCTCATTGAGGGGCTGCGGGGCATCAACGACTATTTCTACGGCCAGGAGGAAGTATAAATGATTCGCATTGTAACGGACGGTATGTCCGACTATATTCATGTCCCAGACAGGGACAAAGATGTGACCATTGTCTGCCAACCCCTTCGTTTCGGCATGGAGGAGTATCTGGACGATGGTGTCTCCATCACGCAGGCTGATTTCTATGCGCGCCTGCGCACCGCCGCAGAGCTGCCCAAGACCTCCATGGTTCCCATGCAGAGCTGGAAGGACGCCTTCAAAACGTTGCTGCCAGACGGCACCAACGATGTTGTGCTGTGCATCGCAGGTTCATCGAAGCTGTCAGGCGGATATCAGAGCGCACTGCTGGCAGCGTCCGGCTGCAAAATGCCGGAGCGCATCGCCGTGGTGGATTCACTGAGCGCAACCTGCGGGGAAATCATGCTGATTGAAGAGGCCATCCGTCTGCGCGACGCAGGCGCAACGCTGGACGAAGCCGTTCAGGCACTGGAATCCCTGAAGAATCGGCAGCGCCTTGTAGGCCTGGCCGATGACCTGAAATACCTGGTTATGGGCGGCCGCCTGAATCCGCTGGTCGGCAAGGTCGGCAATGCACTGTCCATCAAGCCCACTCTGAAGCTGGAGGGCGGCGCGATCGAAAAGGAAGGCATGGTACGCGGCGTTAAGAAGGGCTACGCATGGTACATTGAGCAGCTGAAGCAGTATCCACCCGCTGCAGGTACTGTCGTATACATCGGCGGCGCAGACTGCCCCGATACAACAGCCATGCTCAAGGGCATGATCGCAGAAGCGGGCATCCCCAATGAGGTGCGCTGCGTGTCCATCGGCTGCCTGATCGGCACCCATGTCGGCCCGGGGCTGACGCTGCTGTGCTGGCAAAAGGGCTGAAATCCCCCTGGTGTTCTCTCATGAACATACAGCGCGTGTTTTTCCATTTTCAAAGGAGGCACGCGTTTTTTTGATGCCCTTGCATGATGCGGCCGCTTGCGTTATAATCAAAGCAGCACCCTCCCGGAGGTACCTTCCATGCTATCCAAGCGCGACAAGCTCTTTCTCGCCGCCGAACATCTCGGCTGCCTTTCCTGCCCCGTTTGCGGACAGGCCCTGACCCGCTCTGGCGATGACCTCGCCTGCGCCAACCGGCACAGACTCAACGTCAACCGCAAGGGCTGCCTGAATGTACTGAGCCAACAGGTTGATTCCTGCTATGACGCAGCCCTGTTCGCCGCACGCCGGCGGGTTTTCGACGCAGGCTGCTACAACGCAGTCGCTAACGCGATTGAAGCCCTGCTGCCGCCTGCTCAGCATCGCATCCTTGATGCAGGCTGCGGAGACGGCTGGTACCTCAACCACCTGTTGTCTCATCATGAGGACTGGCACGGCGCAGGTGCGGATATCAGCCGTGACGCCATCCTGCAGGCAACCAACCTTCCCTGCACGGCGCTGTGGTGCGTATGCGATTTGCGCCGCCTGCCCTTTGCAGACGGCAGCTTCACCGCTGTTATGGATATACTGACCCCCGCCAGCTACGATGAGTTTCGCCGGGTTCTCGCTCCGGGTGGCCTGCTGATCAAAGTGTACCCCGGCAGCGGCTATCTGCGCGAGCTTCGCGCCGCCCGGGAGATGGAGGCATATGAGGAGGGTCAGGTAGACGCATACCTCCGTGAAAAGGCTACTGTCGTGGGAGAGCAGCGCGTTACTGTCACCCATAAAGTATCACCGGAATTATGGCGCGATTTTGTCTGGATGACGCCGCTGATGCAGGATCTGTCCGAAGCCGCGAAGGACGCTCTCGCCAGCCGACCCGCAGATACTGTCACCATTGATCTGCACGTGGCAGCCTGCCAAATGACCTGAGCCCGATCATCCTGCAGGACTTTTCCATCCTGTATCACAGAAGGAGAAACAACCATGGCCGATATGCTTGTCAAGCTCTATCCCCTTCCTGAAGACTCCGCCATCGAAGCGTCCCTCGCCGCGCAGGGTATTGTGATCAAACAGGCCCTCGCGCCTGATTTGAGCAAGGTTGTGGCGTTTACCGAAGAATGCGGACATCCCGGCTTTGCCGACGAGGTGCGCGTATCCTTTGCCAATATGCCGGTTTCCTGCTACATTGCTGTCAAGGACAGGAAGATCGTCGGTTTTGCATGCTACGAGTCAACCGCCCGCGGCTTTTTCGGACCGACGGCAGTACTCGCTTCTGAGCGCCGCAAGGGGATCGGCAAAGCACTGCTGCTCAAATGCCTTGCTTCCCTGAAGGATCTCGGCTATGCCTACGCCTTCATCGGTTGGCCGGCTGAAAATGCCCTTCATTTTTATGAAAACGCCTGCAGAGCCGTCATGATCCCCGACGAGGGACATGGCGTGTACAGCAGAATGATCGGGATCGACGAATAAAACAGACAGGGACGGTACGCTGAACAAGCTGCCGTCCCTGTCTGTTATCAGTCGAATATCCGCTTGACAAAATTATATAGTCCGTGTTTCCAGACCGTGAAATCATGCCCGCCTTCAGCAACATAGAAGATATGCTCCGTACCATTTGCCGTCAGGGTTTCGGAGTAGGTCTGTGGCCAGCTGCCCACTACGCCATCGTGGCTTCCCGCATTGATGAGGATAAACGTCTCATACCCCTGAGCTGCCTTGAACTCATCCTCCTGAAACAATCCCTTCTCTACATGGTAGGGAAGCACACCCGGCGCAGGACAGAACGCACCCACATACCCAAAGGTATCCGGCATTGTCAGTCCGATATACAACGCTTCCCGCCCACCCATCGACAATCCGGCAATGGCTGTATTCTCCCGTCCTTCCGCGATGGCATAGTTCGCCTTCATATAAGGCATCAGATCATTCTGCAGGTCATTGATAAAATGGTCGAAGGCTGCAAAATGCGCAGGCGTGTAAATATCGGATGGATTTGCTGCATCATTGGCGCGGGCGCGCACATTCGGGAACACCACGATCATCTCCGGCGCCTCGCCGCTGGCGATCAGATTACCGATTACCACATCCGGCTTGGCGCCCAGCCACTCATTATGATCACCGCCAATACCATGGAGCAGATACAGCACCGGATATTGCTTCTCCACTGTATAGCCAGCTGGCAAAAGGATCTTGAGCTTCCGCTCCGTACCTGTCGTCTGTGAAGGATACTTCGTGTATACAAGCTCCCCATAGGAGACATTCGTCCGCTTCACAGCAAAATGCGCCTCCGGCTCATATTCATCCGCTGCATACGCACACATCGGCAAAAGCAACAGCAAAAGGATCAGCAGTTTCATTTCATGCCTCCGTTCTTCTGGCCAAGGTTAAAGGGGCACACATCCCTGCAGGCATGGCAGCGGATGCACCATGCCTGCGTTTCCTGATCATCGCCGAAAGCGTGATCCCAACATGCCTGCTGAGCCATCTCCTGCCCCTTCAGCGCATCCACCGGACAGGCAGCCACGCACAGTCCGCAATTCGTGCAGATATCGGGCAGCAGCGCATCCGGCTGCAGCGCGGCTTCTGTCAGCACTGCACCCAGCCACACCATACTGCCATATTCGGGCGTTATCAGCAGCGAATGCCGGCCTATACGTCCAAGTCCTGCCGCCTGTGCAGCATGCTTCTGGCTGATGATCGATCGCCAGCGACCCGTCCGGGCGTCCCATTGACTCTCGTTGGTCGGAACAGGCGCGGAGGCATAACCCTGTTGCTCCAGATACAGGCACATCTCCAGCGCAATCATGTCCATTCGGGGTGTGATGGTGTTGCGTACACGGGTGTAGGGCACATGTGATGCGCAGCGCAGTGTTCCCACCGGAAAGCGGCAGGCAAAGGAAATCACCGAGTGGCAGGAAGGCATCACGTCCAGCGGATGATATCCCTCCGGTGCTTCGTCAAACCGGTCAACGCTTGCCACGCCGCACAAATCTGCGCCCAGAGAAAAAGCCCTCTGCTTCACTTCCAGAGCCGTCATGCCCGCATCCTCCGCTCAGACGTTCAAGTAGCCGCACAGCACCAGCAGCGTGTTGTATACGCCGTCAATATGGCTGCGCTCGTAGCCATGACTTGCATATACGCCCGCGCCGATAAGACCATGGCGAATGTCCACACCGGAACGCAGCGTCGCCTCCACATCAGAGCCATAGAAGGGATACACATCCACAGCATAGTCCGCACCGGTCTCCTTCGCGGCACGGATGAGCTTCGTGGTCACATCGTAGCTGTAAGGGCCGCCGGAATCCTTCGCACAGATGGACACCTGCTTCTCCGTGCACTGCAGGCCATCGCCCACGCAGCCCATGTCAACGCTGATGGCTTCTGTCACGCCCGCGGGCACCGATGCGCTGCCGCCGTGTCCAACCTCCTCGTATACAGTGATATGCGCATACACCCGGCGTTCCGGAATGATCTGCGTGTCATGCAGGTACCTGGCAAAGCCCAGCAGAATACCTACGCTCAGCTTATCGTCGAGGAAGCGGCTCTTGAGATAGCCAGACTCTGTGCGGCGGGTACGGGGTTCGAAGCAGACAATGTCGCCCACCTCCACGCCCAGCGCACGGGTATCACCAGCGCTGCTCACATCCTCGTCCAGCACGATTTCCACAGAATCCCAGCTGCGTTTGGCAGAGGAATACTCCCCGTTGACATGCACAGAAGCATTGCACAGCTGACAGGTGCCGACGATTACCTTGCCGTCGCGGGTATGAACGCGTACATTCTCCGCTTCCGCATTGTTAGGGTTCATGCCGCCCAGAGAAGTCAGCTTGAGACGGCCATTTCCCTTGATTTGCGCAACCATCGCACCGAGGGTATCCGCATGTGCCTCCAGCAGCAGCGCATCTGCTGTATCCCTGCCGCCAAGGTCGACCAGCACACCGCCCTTGGTAGTAATGCGGGCATCAAAGCCAAGAGCCGCAAAGGCTTCCTTCACCCATGCCGCAGCACAGGCCGTATAGCCCGAGGGTGAATCAATGTCCAGCAGAGCAGCGGTCTGCTCCCATGCATAATCAGCGTAGCTTTTGTTCAGCATTCTTCTTTCCTCCTTCATTTACAGTCCGAGCAGTTGGCGGGCGTTATCACCGAGAATATCCTTTTTTTCTGTATCCGTCAGGGGCATACTCCGGATTCGTTCGATGCAAACCGCCGGGTCATACCAGGGACTATCTGTACCGAAAAGCACGCGCTTGCTGCCAAAGATGTGCACCAGCTCGCAGAAGCGTTCATCCGCAAGCATCTTCAGCTGCTCGGGCTTGTAATGATCGTCCAGCGGACAGATGTCACCGAGGGTAAAGGACGTGTCCAGATATACGCCGGTATCCAGCAGCATCTCCGGTACCTCCTGCCAGTTGCGCCAACCGCCCATATGAGCCGCAATCAGGGTCACCGGGCCAGCCTGCGCCAACGCACGGCGGAGCATCGGCGGGCTGCATCTTGCCACGCCGGGATAGCTGATATCCTCGCCGCCATGCATCACCACCATCAGCCCCAGTTCGCCGCAGCGCGCCAGAATACGCACAAAACGCGGATCATCAATATCCACGCCCTGATAGACCGGATGCAGCTTGACGCCTCTGAATCCCTGCGTTTTCGCACGCCCCAACTCCGCATGCCAGTCAGGTGCATCGGGATGGATGGCTGCAAAATAAGTCAGTTGATCCCGCCCGTCGAGTACATGAGAAGCATCGTTCAGCGAAGCACAGGCCATCGGCTTTGTCGCCACAGGCAGCACCACAGCATGGGCTACACCGGCGTTTTGCATCATGCGAAGCAGGCTGTCCCGCGTGCCATCCGCAAAAGCTTTTGCATGCGCGCTCTTTTCCATCTTGCTCATTGCCGCAGCAGCGATCCTGTCCGGAAATGTATGGGTGTGGAAGTCAATAATCATAGGCACAACTCCTTTATGTCTATCAGTTTATTCTAAAGCCGCCCTGCTGTCAACAAAAGATACATATCAAGTACAATGCATTCGTTGACTTATCATGTCGGAAATGGTAAAATGTTGAGCAAATATGCATGATTAAAGGAGAATCGACGTGCTGCTGACAGATTATCTGGAGCGAAATGCGCGGCTTTATGGCATGGACTCCGCACTGGTGGAAATCAACCCCTCCGAAGAACGAGATCAGGCAACAACCTGGCGCGATTTCAACCTGATCGAAAGCGCCAATCCCGACGCCCCTTACCGCCGTGAGCTGAGTTGGAAAGACTTCGACCGCCGTGCAAACCGCTTTGCCAACCTTCTGCTGAGCCGCGGCGTTCAGAAGGGCACAAAGGTCGCCATTCTGCTGATGAACTGCCTTGAGTGGCTGCCCATCTACTTCGGCATTCTCAAGGCCGGATGCATCGCCGTGCCGATGAACTTCCGCTATTCCTCGGATGAGATCAAGTACTGCCTTGATCTGGCGGATGTTGAGGTGCTTGTCTTCGGACCGGAATTTGTTTCCCGCATGGATGCGATTGCAGATGAGGTCAGGCTGCGCTTCACCTTCTACGTCGGCAGGAATGGCCCGGCGTACACGGAGGACTGTATCCGTCTGATGGGCTTTTGCTCCTCCAGCCAGCCGCCTGTTGCGCTGACGGAGAAGGATCATGCCGCCATCTACTTCTCTTCCGGTACGACCGGCTTCCCCAAGGCGATCCTGCATAACCACCGCGCGCTGGCCTACTCCTGCGAGGTGGAGCAGAATCACCACAGCCAGCAGAAGGATGACGTTTTTCTCTGCATCCCACCGCTATACCACACTGGCGCAAAGATGCACTGGTTCGGCTCCCTCCTCTCCGGCAGCAAGGCTGTTCTGCTGCGCGGCGTAAAGCCTGAGTGGATTCTCCGCGCCATTACCGAAGAACGCTGCTCCATCGTGTGGCTGCTGGTACCGTGGTGTCAGGATCTGCTGGACGCCGTCGACTCCGGCCGCATCAATCTGGATGACTACTACCTTGATCAGCTGCGCCTGATGCACATCGGCGCCCAGCCCGTTCCGCCCAGCCTCGTGGCACGCTGGCTGAAGATCTTCCCCCATCATAAATACGACACAAACTACGGCCTGTCCGAGTCCATCGGCCCCGGCTGCGTGCATCTGGGCGTGGACAATGTTCACAAGGTCGGCGCCATCGGTGTTCCAGGCTACAACTGGCAGGCGAAGATCGTCACGCCTGCCGGCGAAGAGGTTCCGCAGGGCGATGTGGGCGAGCTCATCGTCAAGGGCGACGGCGTGATGCTTTGCTACTACAAAAATGAAGAAGCAACCAATGAAGTATTGAAGGACGGATGGCTTTATACCGGCGACATGGCCCGCATGGACGAGGATGGCTTCATCTACCTCGTGGACCGCAAAAAGGACGTGGTCATTTCCGGCGGCGAAAACCTGTATCCGGTGGAAATCGAGAACTATATGCGCGGCTTCGACAAGATCAAGGACGTGGCAGTCATCGGACTTCCCCACCCTCGTCTGGGCGAGATCGCCGCTGCAATTGTAGAAACCAAGGAAGGAGTGGAGTGCACAGAGGAGGAGATCAACCGCTTCTGCGAGGGCATGCCCCGCTACAAGCGCCCGCGTAAGGTCATTTTCGATAAAGTGCCGCGCAATCCCACCGGCAAGATCGAAAAGCCCGCACTGCGTGAGAAATACTGCAAGGGCAGGCTGGTTGAATCGCAGATCAACAGTTAATCCCGCACCCCGGCAGCAATGCACAAGGCACACCCTGTAGAAATGTAGCTATGTAGTACGGAAGGAGAAACACCATGGATCTGTTCATTAAGTTAGGTATGCTCGTTGTGTTCTTTGCCATCACCATCGGTATCGGCCTGTACTGCCGCAGGCACTCCACGGACGTCAACGGCTTCGTCCTGGGCGGACGCAGCGTCGGACCGTGGCTGACCGCCTTTGCTTACGGCACATCCTATTTTTCAGCGGTTGTGTTCGTAGGCTATGCAGGCCAGTTCGGCTGGAAGTACGGTATTGCCGCCACCTGGGCCGGTATTGGCAACGCGCTGCTGGGCTCCCTGCTGGCATGGGCTGTGCTCGGCCGCCGCACCCGAATCATGACGCAGCATCTTGATTCAGCAACAATGCCGCAGTTCTTTGAATCCCGCTTCAAGAGCCCTGCACTCAAGCTTGCGGCATCGGCCATCGTCTTTATTTTCCTCATTCCCTACACCGCTTCCCTGTATAACGGCCTGTCTCGCCTGTTCTCCATGGCCTTCTCCATTGATTACGCATGGTGCGTCATCATCATGGCTGTGCTGACTGCCATCTACGTCATTGCGGGCGGCTACATGGCCACCGCCATCAACGATTTCGTACAGGGCATCATCATGATCGTGGGCATTGTGGCCGTGATCGCTGCAGTGCTATCCTCCAGCGGCGGCTTCCTGAACGCGCTGGATCTGCTGGGCCAGGTTTCCGACCCGGCCGTCTCCACCACCCCCGGCGTGTTCGCATCCTTCTTCGGTCCCGATCCCGTCAACCTGCTGGGTGTGGTCGTACTGACCAGCCTTGGCACCTGGGGCCTGCCGCAGATGGTGCAGAAATTCTACGCCATCAAGAACGAGAAACAGATCGGCAAGGGCATGATCATTTCTACCGTTTTCGCGGTGATTGTCGCAGGCGGCTGCTACTTCCTGGGCGGCTTCGGCCGTCTGTACTCCGACAAGATTGATATCGCTGCCAACGGCTACGACTCCGTCATCCCCACCATGCTGGAAGGCCTGCCCACGGTGCTGATCGCCCTGGTGATCGTGCTGGTGCTGGCCGCCTCGATGTCCACGCTGTCCTCCCTCGTGCTGACCTCCTCCTCCACCCTGACGCTTGACTTCATCAAGGGCAAGATTGTCAAGGATATGGATGAGAAGAAGCTGCTGCTGGTGATGCGCGCGCTGATCGTGGTGTTCATCGCCATCTCCGTGGTGCTGGCCATCGTGCAGCACAAGTCCGCCGTCACCTTCATCGCTCAGCTGATGGGCGTGAGCTGGGGCGCACTGGCCGGCGCATTCCTCGCTCCCTTCCTCTTCGGCCTGTACTGGAAGCGCACCACCCCCATTTCCGTCTGGTGCTCCTTCATCTTCTCCACCGTGGTCATGCTGGCGAACGTTGTGGCCAAGAGCGCCTTCCCCGCCATCCTGCAGAGCCCTATCAACGCAGGTGCGTTCTGCATGATCGCAGGCCTCATCATCGTCCCTGTGGTGAGCCTCGTCACCCCGAAGCTGGAAAAGGCACATGTGGACAAGGTCTTCTCCTGCTATGACCGCACCGTAGCCGTAAATGTTACGGACTCCATCGGCGAAGCAGCTGAAAGCACGTAAACTCTCCCCGCTGATGGTTCGGCCTTGCGGCGCGGCGATCCTGTCGTGCCGCACACTGAGCCATTTGCTCCAGCAACATCAGGAGGTACCCCTATGAAACAGCTTATGCTGGGCAACGAAGCAGTTGCCCGCGGTCTCTATGAAGCCGGATGCGCATTTGTGTCCAGCTACCCCGGCACCCCCTCCACTGAAATCACAGAAGCCATCGCAAAATACAGCGAGGTCTATGCCGAATGGGCGCCCAATGAAAAGGTAGCCATGGAATCTGCCTTTGGCGCAAGCCTCGCGGGCAAGCGCAGCTTCTGCGGTATGAAACATGTCGGTCTCAACGTCTCCGCCGATCCCCTGTTCACTATCGCTTACACAGGCGTGAACGCAGGCATGGTCATCGGCGTGGCAGATGACGCGGGCATGCATTCCTCCCAGAATGAGCAGGATTCCCGGCATTATGCCCGCGCCGCCAAGGTGCCCATGCTGGAGCCCGCAGACTCCGCCGAAGCCATCGCCTTCGCCAAGCTGGCTTACGAGCTGTCCGAGCAGTTTGATACTCCCGTGCTGCTGAAGATGTGCACCCGCGTCAGCCACAGCCAGAGCGTTGTAGAGCCCGGCGAACGCATTGAAGTCAGCAAGCCCTATGAAAAGAACCCTGCCAAGTACATCATGATGCCCGGCAACGCAAATAAGCGTCATCCCGTGGTTGAAGCCCGTACCCGCACCCTTGTCGAATGGGCTGAAACCGCTGATATCAACCGTGTGGAGGACGGCAGCGATCATTCCCGCGGCATCATTACTTCCTCCACCTCCTATCAGTATGTCAAGGAGGTATGCGGCGACAGGTATCCGGTGATGAAGCTGGGCATGATCTGGCCGATGCCGGAAAAAAAGATCCGCGACTTCGCCGCCTCCGTGGAAGAGCTGGTCGTGGTCGAGGAGCTGGACAGCTTCATCGAGGCACACTGCCTGAATCTGGGGCTGAAGGTCACCGGCAAGGAGGTTTTTCCTGCCATCGATGAATTCAGCCAGAATCTCGTCGCCCAGAAGCTGGGTATGAACGTTCCCTGCGCGGGCTGCAAGGTTGATGATGCAATCCCCGCACGCCCCCCGGTCATGTGTGCTGGCTGCCCGCATCGCAGCCTCTATTATACGCTGGCCAAGAACAAGATCACTGTCATTGGCGACATCGGCTGTTACACACTGGGAGCCGTTCCTCCGCTGGCAGCGGTTGACTCCGTCGTCTGCATGGGCGCGTCCATTTCCGGTGCACACGGCTTCACCAAGGCACTGCAGGGTGCTGCAGACGGTAAGACTGTGGCGGTCATCGGCGATTCCACCTTCATGCACTCCGGCATCACCGGTCTTGTGAACGTAGCATACAATGAGTCCAACACAACGGTCATCATCGTAGACAACTCCATCACCGGTATGACCGGCCATCAGCAGAACCCCACCACCGGTATGAATCTCAAGGGTGACCCCTGCACAAAGATCGATTTGGAGACCCTATGCCGTGCGGTCGGTATTCGTCGCGTCCGCGTGGTTGATCCTTACGATCTCAAGCAGACCGAGACCGCCATCAAGGAAGAACTTGCCGCACCCGAGGCTTCTGTGATTATCAGCCGCCGTCCCTGCGCGCTGCTTAAATACGTCAAGCATAATAAGCCTGTCACTTTCGATACCGACAAGTGCCGTTCCTGCAAGCTGTGCATGAAGATCGGCTGCCCGGCAATCTCCATGACAGCGGATGCTTCCGGCAAGATGAAGGCCACCATCGACAACACCCTGTGCACTGGCTGCGGCGTTTGCACCCAGCTGTGCCACTTCGGAGCGCTGAACATGGCAAAGGAGGCTGAATAATCATGAAGACGTCAAATATCATGATCGTCGGTGTCGGCGGTCAGGGCAGCCTTCTGGCCTCCACGCTCCTGGGGCGTCTGCTGCTCACCAAGGGCTATGACATCAAGGTCTCCGAGGTTCACGGCATGTCCCAGCGCGGCGGCAGCGTAGTCACCTACGTCCGTTTCGGCGACAAGGTCTACTCTCCCGTCATCGACAAGGGCGAAGCGGACTACATCGTCTCCTTTGAGCTGCTGGAAGCCGCCCGCTGGACGGAATATCTCAAAAAGGACGGCAAGCTCGTCGCCAATACCCAGCAGATCAACCCCATGCCCGTCATCACTGGCGCCGCGCAGTATCCTGAAAACCTCGCCGATAAGCTGAAGGCTGCCGGGATCAACGTGGACGCCTTCGATGCGCTGTCCCTCGCTGAGCAGGCCGGCAGCTCCAAGGCTGTCAACATCGTACTGATGGGCCACCTCAGCCGCAGCTTTGACTTCACTCTCGATGAGTGGCTGGACGCCATCGAAAAGAGTGTTCCTGCCAAGTTCCTGGAACTGAACAAAAAGGCCTTCATGCTGGGCCGTGAGGCCTGATCCCCCCAGCATTCCAACGCAGCCTGTCAGAACCGATAATCCCCTTACAGCACTGTCACCCTGACGCCATTCGCAAGCGTTGCATACAGTTCTATTTTAATGGAGGAGAAGCCTATGGCGAATTACTATCAGCCAGAGATCGAAACCGCATCGCGGGAACAAATTCTGGCATGGCAGAACGAGCGCCTCATCAAACAGGTGCAGCATGTGTGGGATAACGTCCCCTACTACCGTCAAAAGATGGAAGAAAAGGGCGTAACCCCTGCAGACATCAAAAGCGTTGACGATCTGCACAAGCTGCCCTTCCTGACCAAGGCAGACCTGCGCGATGCGTATCCCTACGGCCTGATGGGCAAGCCCCTGTCCGAGTGCGTGCGCATCCAGTCCACCTCCGGCACAACCGGCCGCCGTGTGGTCGCCTTCTATACACAGCACGACATTGATCTTTGGGAAGACTGCTGTGCCCGCGCCATCGTTGCGGCCGGCGGCACAAAGGATGATGTGTGCCATGTTTCCTACGGCTACGGTCTGTTCACGGGCGGTCCTGGTCTGAACGGCGGATCGCATAAGGTTGGCTGCCTGACTCTGCCCATGTCCTCGGGCAACACGGAGCGTCAGCTGCAGTTCATGACCGATCTGGGCTCCACCATTCTCTGCTGCACCCCGTCTTATGCAGCGTATCTGGCTGAGTCCATTCATGAAGCCGGTCTTCGTGACAAGATCAAACTCAAGGCTGGCATCTTCGGCGCAGAGGCATGGTCCGAAGAGATGCGCCACGACATCGAAGAGAAGCTGGGCATCAAGGCTTACGACATCTACGGCCTGACCGAAACCTCCGGCCCCGGCGTCTCCTTTGAGTGCTCCGAACAGACTGGCATGCATATCAACGAGGATCATTTCATCGCCGAAATCATTGATCCAAACACCGGCGAGGTACTGCCCGAAGGCTCCAAGGGCGAGCTGGTCTTCACCTCCATCACAAAGGAGGCATTCCCGCTGCTGCGCTACCGTACCCGTGACATCTGTGTGCTGACCCGCAAGCCCTGCTCCTGCGGACGTACTCACGTCAAGATGTCCAAGCCCATGGGCCGCAGCGACGATATGCTCATCATCAAGGGTGTCAACGTGTTCCCGTCCCAGATCGAGACCGTACTGATGGAGCAGGGCTATCCGGCCAATTATCAGATCATCGTTGACCGCGTGAACCACTCCGATACCCTTGAGGTCATGGTTGAAATGGCGCCCGACAAGTTCTCCGATTCTCTGGCGGAGATCGCCGAGCAGGAGAAGAAGCTCGTGAACGCCCTCAAGGCGATGCTCGGTATTTATGCCAAGGTAAAGATCGTGTCCCCCAAGAGCATCACCCGTTCGGAAGGCAAAGCCGTCCGTGTGATTGATAAGCGCAAGATTTAAGGAGGTCGCGAGCATGAGCGTTCATCAGATTTCTGTTTTTCTTGAGAATCGAGCTGGTCAGCTGGCTGACGTGACCAAGCTTCTGGCCGCCAATGCTATTGACCTGCGTGCGATCTCCATCGCTGAGGCCACCGATTACGGCGTGCTTCGCCTGATCGTGGATGACGCCGAAAAAGCCACGCAGATCCTGCTGGCAGGAGGCTACATTCTCTCCAAGACGCCCGTAACGGTTGTATCCGTTCCCGACCAGACCGGTGGTCTGGCACCGGTGCTGTCTGTATTGGCTGAGGGTAATCTGGACGTGGAGTACATGTACAGCCTCTTTACACACAAAGACGGCAAGGCATACATAGTCTTCCGTATTTCTGACGAGGCAAAGTTCATCTCGCTGCTCAATGCCCACAACATTGCGCTGGCCGACAATGATGAGCTGGGCTTGAAGTAACACAATGCGGCTCCTGCCCTAACCAGGCAAGAGCCGTTCTTTTATTTTGCAATCAATGCGTGAATGTGCACAACAGTCTGCTCGACAGGTTCCTCAGAGCCAGTCAGGATCTGCTCCTTTTTGCCATACTTGCCAACGGTGTTGATATCCGCATAAGGAATCTGCCACATCTCCTTGGTGAAAACACACAGACGGGCAATCCGATTTACACTGGCAGAGAAGGCATGTTTGCTGTCCTTTCCGTACAAGTTCATCGTAAAGGTGCTGTGGTTGCAATTATAAGCAATGCGCAGCGTGATCTTTTCGCCGGGAGTGTACGGGCAGAAGGGCTCCGTGCGGCCGCCCGCACGGACATAGAGCACTCCGTCGGCGCGGAAGGACAGCAGCACAGGCACGCTGCCCTTGTCATCCTGGAGCTCGACCGCCACTGCACCCTTCGCGCTGACCTGACCAACCGTCAGCGTCAGCGTCACTTCGCCTTTAGCAGCAGGACAAATCATACGTTCCACGGCAGCACGATCGCTGGGATCAGTATCCCGCAGTATCAGCGCGCCATTTTCCATGCGCACGGGCGCCCAGATGGGAGCATAGATATTCCACTTGTCCGGCAGTGCCTCGGCATCAGCAAAATCCTCGGCGATTGCGCCAGTCTCGCCAGCTGTTACAGGTACGGGGATCTGGCTGATCCAGATATCCTCCTTGTTGTTGCTGTAGGTCAGCCAGATATCACCGTCGGGCGACTGGGGATTGCGCTCGCAGATGCCGCGCAGATACTGCGGGCCAAGGTTTTTGTCGATTCCGCCGTAGCGCAGCGGCCCCATGTACCCGGTGATTCCGCACAGATGATCGAAGGTATGACCATCCTCGCCCGTTACAATGGCAATGGGCCAGCGATGCTGACCATCTGTGGTAGGGTTATACATGAGGGCAAACCGGCCGTCGGATGTGCGTTGTCCCCACACCTTGCCCGTGGCGGTGCGAATGGTCGGGTTTTCTTCAACAGGTCCCCATGTCGCACCATTATCGGTGGACACGGAGGTACGGCCGCGCTTATACACACCCATCAGCTCGTTTTCGCTGATGGTGTAGAAGGACAGAGCCTCATCGCCCTTTGTGGGGAAAAGCACCTTGTCAAACCGCTGCTCCTCATACATCTGACGCATCACTGCGCCGTCTGCCAGCAGTGCGTCACAGGCAGCAACGAAATCCGCATCGCTGCTTTCATCGTAGGATGGGAAATTGTGCAGGTTATCCCGGGTGTAACCGGCAGGCTCGTTGTATATCAGGAAATAGATCTCCCCCAGCGTACCATCCGGGAAGATGCGGCGTACTGCACGGCCCACGCCCCAGCCATCGCAGGGCATGCTCTTGTGACGGTCATGGACGATGCCATAGAAGGACAGCACCAGCAATACATCATTGGGTGCGCAGTAAAAGCCCATTCGCTGATGGGGCACCGTCTTGATGGGATCAGTCAGCTCCGGCGTGCGGATTCCCTTATACTGCCAGGTCGGCACCTCAATCACCGGGAAGATGACCTGCGGGAAGCTCCAGTCCGTGCCGTTCTCGCTGGTGGTCAGCAGCGTATGTCCCGGCACCTCATGTTCATCCACAGGATTGGACAAATACTCCAGATAAAATCTACCGTGATACCATGCCAGCATAGGTGCATGGTTGTATGTCCAGCCATATCCGTCAGCCCATTCGGGATGCGACCGATTGGCGCGCATTACCTGAAAGCTCTTCACACCTACAGCATGGGGCAGTGCGCCGTCCTGAAAACGAACATCGGCACAGAGGGTGTCCTTAACAAACAGCTTGTCAGCCATGATTCATTCCTCCTTGCGAAAAAGGGTGATGGGGCCTTGAATGCCCGTTGGCTTGAGGCAGGCGAAGAATGACAGCGCGTCCCTGTGGGCAAATACCGGCGCGTTGGTAACCTCGATGCGCACCTGATGCTCACCCGACTGCATCGGGAAGCGGAACAGATACGGCGGCGCGATACGGGTAGCGACTGCCTGACCGTCCAGATACAGCGTCACAGTGCCGGAACATGCACCAAGGTCAAGCGCGGCGTATTCCTCATGCCAATAGGCCGTAGTATCGTAGCACACCGTACCCGAAAAGCGCGGATGATGCTCCGGCGCGGTGATGTTGATCCATTCATTTGCACGCAGGTAGGGAGCAAAGTCCGCTTCCCCCATGGCACGAAGCGAAATGTCCCACTCAGTCCGCCAGACCGTGCCGCTGTCCAGACAGGCGAAGGGCGCAGCACATGACAATACCGTGTCGCCCTGTCGCAGGATGAGCAGCTGACCGGGTTCGATCTCCACGGTCACGCGCTGATCGCAGCTTTTTGCCAAACGGCAGGTCTCCGTCTCTGCATCCAGCACATACACAGGCCGCGGGTCATCCAGCCGCAGCGTGAAGGACACACTCTCCCGCACGTCTTCGTTGAACAGCAGATACAGTCGCTCACCATCCTTTTTGTAGGGGTAGAGGTGGATGCGGTCGTCGTTCGTCACAGCTTCATATGGCAGAGGAGCAAGGCGGGATGCAGCTTCTGCGGCCTCGTGCAGCGGTAGGCTCTTCATCTCGGCCAGCAGCGAGGAAAGATCGCTGTCGCCCTCGCTGAGGCTGTCCGGCAACGCGTCGATGAAGTACACATATTTACCCTGTTTTTGCAGCCGCCGACAGGCTTCCAGCAGCTTCTGCGGCCAGCTGGCGGCATAGGGAATCAGCAGCAGGTCGAAGGAAGCTTTCTCCAACAGGTCGATGGGTACGATCTCGCACTCAATCTGACAATCGTTCAGCACTTTGACAACGGTCTGCGTCATCATACACCCCTGAGAGCCATTGGCCCACTCACCCTCTCCGTAATACAGTACCGCCGTGCGACTGATATGTCTGCCGCCGTCGATCATGCTCCCCACACGGCTCATGTAGCCAAAGATCCGGCTGATGGTTGGCATCAGCGGGTGATGCCTGGGATCGAAGTGAGGCGGCGAATCCTTGTCCGGGAAGGGCGTCAGGGTAAAGGCATGGGGAACGTAGTAATTCACGCCGCGGGACAGCATCAGGTTGGCAAGGTAACGCATTTCCGCGCCATCTTCTTGCCAGCCATATGCGCCGAAGATCTCACACATGGTGCGGCCTTTTTTCTTCGGATCAAGGTGGGCGCAGGATACCGCCATCTGCCCCAACATGTATCGGAAGAAATCATCATCTGCCTCGAAATCCTGCGACTGCCAGGCGTGGGTGCTGTTCCGCATCTCCGGGCGCACCTCATGGAGCACAATGTCGATACCCGCCATGTCTTGACCGCTCATGGCACGGAAATAGTGACCTGCGCCGGGTCCAATGCGGCAGTGCGTATTGTTTTGCTCAATCACATGGCCGATATACTCAATGCCATGCGCGCGACACCAGTCGCCGATGCGGGTGGAGTAGTTCTCTCCGTACAGGCGGCTGACAGTATCCATCAGCGCATAGCGAATGCGGCGATTGTCCCCCTCGCCGATGTCGAACCACAAGCCGGGCAGCAGCGTCATTGCGTCCTCGCCCAGCGCCTGACAGAGAAGTTCCGGCATGTCTACCCGCCACGGAATGGGAACACGGGGATACTCGCCGATGATGGCATGGTAGCCGCGTCCGGCACGCAGGGCAGGCTCGTCGGAGAAGAAACCCGCCAACGTCTTGCCGAAGTGTGCTCCGAAATGCTGATAATGAGGTTCATACACCGTGTCAATCATCATCTGACCACCCTCAGACAGCAGTGGATTGACAAAGCACCGCGGCGGATTACGCTCTGCCACATAGGAGGCTGTGAATACGAAAATGCGCCACATGCCCTCCGGCACATCCCAATAAGCCAATCCGTCATGGATGCGATCGCTCAGGTCGATGCGCTCGCCCAGACACCAGCCGCCGATGTCCTCGAAGGCCTCAATACGGGTGGTTGTCTCCAGCCGACGGGCAGCAATCACAGCGACCACACCCTCGCCGGGACGGAGTTTGCTTTCGTCATCCTGCACCACAAACGCACCGCCCTTCACCGGGCCAAGCACGTCCATGTGTTTTTCCTTCATCATCATACGGCTTGCAGGTGTTCCTGTGGCTGCGCCTGCTGCATAGCCGGAGGGGAAATGCTGATCGTCAAAAATCCACAGCTTCATGCCCCGCTTTTCACATTCCTCCAGCAGGATGCCAATATCATGCCACCATGATTTACCCAAAAAATCAGGATGGGTACGACTCTCCGCACAGATCGCTCTGCAGCCGGAGTCATACACATCCTGCACACCCCGCCGAAGCGTCGCCTCGTCCTCGCCTTTCAGCCAGAAAAATGGCATCAGCCGGGATGCATCGCTGAAAAACGGCCAGTTTGCCATGTCAAGTACCTCCTGCTGTTTAGAAATGGGGTGGTCCGACATGTCGAACCACCCCGGATATTACCGATTATACCATAGCTTTGTTACTTTGAGAATTACTTACCCAGCAGCGCGGCCCAAGCTTCGTTGTAGATCTTTTCCATCTCTTCAGCACCAGCCTTGCGGGCAGCCTCAATCACCTTGTCGTAGTTCTCAATGGGCTCCTGACCGGTGATGTACTTGTCGACCTCCTGCCAGATGATGTTCTCCACCGCGAGGGAGAGCTCGTTGATTCGCTCGGTCTGCTCGGCGGTCAGCGGAGGATTCTGCACAGGAGCGCGCAGGTTGGTATCAGCGTAGATAGACGCGACCAGTGCACGGTACTCGGCGATGGCTTCCGCAGAACCCATCATGTAGATCTCCATCTGGTTCTGAGCACCGGTGTCGAAGTAGGGAGAGATATCCAGCAGGCCAATACCCAGCGCAGACTGGATGTCATAGCTGGCGGTGGAACCGTTGGCGGCATACTGAGCCAGCAGATCTGCCTTGATAACGGGCTTGCCATCGACGTAATCGAAGGTCACACCTTCCTTGCCGTAGCCGTTCACGTCAGCACCCTGCTGAGAGTAGCACCAGTCAAGGAACTTCACGCACACGTCGATGTGCTCGCTGGAGGCAGAGATGACCCACGCTTCGCCCAGCTTATTCTCGTCGGCGTAGAAATTACGGGTCTGGCCCAGGGTGTTGGTCAGGGTGGGGATCACAGCGATCTCAGCGTTGGGATCGACAGTCTGCAGCGCGACGTTGAAGTTACGGACGACGCCGTCGTTGTCGATGGTGCAGATGGCGTTGCCGGAGGAGAACTTCTCCGTCCACAGATCCTTGGTCATCACGGCGTAGTCGGGATCCAGCACGCCGGCGGCGTAGCACTTGTTCAGGTAGGTCAGGACAGCCTTGAAGTTCTCATGAGCGGGGCCGTAGACCCAGACGCCGCCCAGATCCTCGTCGTAATACATGCTGGAGCTGGAGCCCAGAGGATAGGCCATGCAGTCCATCATCTTGCGGGTAGCGGTGGTGGAGCCGCCCTTGCGGTTAGTCATACCGACCAGACCAGGCTCGTTCTTCTGGATGGTCAGGATCGCTTCATACAGCTCATCCCAGGTGGTGGGGGTGGGAATGTTGTACTTCTCCAGCAGGTCAACGCGGATGTTCACCAGCTGACCGGAACGACGGGCGTCGGGATTGATGCGCTGGATACCGGGAGCAGCATAGTAGCTGCCGTCGATGGTCAGCGTCGCGGTGCTGGGATTGGCAGCCAGAACGGCGAACAGATTAGGCATCTGATCCTTGTACTCGCTCAGGTTCACGAACATGCCGTCACGGGCATAGGTCTGCACGTCAGAGTGAGAAACAAACATGATGTCAGGCATGTCGTCGGTAGCGATCAGCACAGACTTCTTGTCGGCATAGCTGGCCTTCGGGGGCGCTTCCACGATGATGCGGACGTTAAGCAGCTCCTCAATGGCCTGCAGCTTAATGTTGTCAGTAGTGATGGGCTGGGAGGGATTCTCGTCGCGCATGATGCGAATCTCTACCAGTTCGTCGCTGATCCAGGTAGAGGGCTTTTCCTCAGACTGAGCCACAGTCAGCATGGACAAGGCCATGACCAGTGCAAGAACCAGGGCAGTCAAACGGGTCAACTTCATGAATGGTTCCTCCTTGAAACATATTTCTACGGGCAAGCCCATAGGGTACGAAATTGGGGATCAGCCCTTGATCGATCCGACCATCACGCCCTTGACGAAATGGCGCTGCACAAAGGGGTAAACAATCAGAATCGGCAGTGTAGACACGATGATAGTTCCCGCGCGCAGCGTAGCATCCGTGGTTGCAAAGCTGGCAGCGCTGGAGCCCACCATTTCGGTTTCCTCCGCCAGCTGGCCGCCGATGAGCATGTTGCGCAGCATGATCTGCAGGGGGTAGAGCTCCTTTTTGTTGATGTAGAGCATCGCATCGAAGTAGCTGTTCCAGTGGGAAACGGCATAGAACAGCAGCATTGTCGCCAGGGTCGCCTTCGACAGCGGAATGACGATCTTCCACAGGATGGTCAGATCGGTGGCACCGTCAAGCTGAGCGGATTCCACCAATGAATCCGGGATGCTCTGGAATGCCGTGCGAATGATGATCATGTTATAGGTGCTGATTGCGCCGGGCAGGATCAGCGCCCACATGGTATCCATCAGATCAAACTGTTTTACCGTCAGGTACATGGGAATCATGCCGCCGCCAAAAAACAACGTGACCGACACCATAGCCGTAAAGAATCTGCGACCGGAGAAGGTCCTGCGCGACAGCGGGTAGGCACACAGACAGCTCATGAACAGATTGACCGCAGTACCCACCACCGTGTAGATGATGGAGTTCTTCATATACATGAAGAGGTCTCCGCGCAGGATCGCCCGATAGGTAGCCAGCGTCACATTTCTGGGCAGGAGGGTAATACCGCCCTTCATGACCTCAAGGCCGTGGCTGATGGAGATGATGAACTGCAGATACAGCGGGTAGAGACATACGACCATGAGCAGGAACAGAAACACATAGTTGAATATGTTGAATGCTTTGCGGCTCACGCCGCCCTCTTTAATTGCCATCTCGTCTCTCCCTCCTTACCACAGCGAGGTCTCGCTGGTCTTGCGAGAGATCCAGTTTGTAGCGGCCACAAACACCAGACTCACCAGAGACTGGAACAGGTTGACTGCCGTTGCATAGCTGAAATCCGCCTTGGTGATGCCGCGGCGATATACATAGGTAGAGATCACGTCCGAAACGGACTGGTTGGAGCCGGTCATCATCAGCAGAATTTTCTGATAGGAAACGTTCAGAATTCTACCCATGGCCAGAATCAGCATGATGATGATGGTGGGAAGGATGCCCGGAAGTGTGATATGGATGGTTTGTTTCCAGCGGCCTGCACCGTCGATGCGGGCGGCTTCATAGAGCTCCATATCCAGACCCGCCAGCGCAGACAGGAAGATGATGGAATCCCAGCCGATCCCTTGCCAGACGTTGGAGCCGATATACATGGGTCGGAAGTATTGTGCGTCATTCAGGAAAGCAATCGGGCCGATGCCGAGCTTCCCCAATAACTCATTGACGATGCCCGTGGAATTGAACATGGATGTCATCATGCCTACCACAACCACTGTGGAAAGGAAGTGGGGCAGATAGGTGATGGTCTGCACGATCCGCTTATACTTGCTGGATGCGACCTCGTTGAGCAGCAGCGCCAGAATGATGGGGGCAGGGAAAGAAATCACCAGATTTGTCAGATTCAGGACAATGGTATTCTTGAATACCGTCCAGAAGTAGGGATCGTTCACCACCTGCAGGACATACTTCATGCCGTTCTGGCTGGCCCAAGGGCTGCCCAGAATCCCCAGCTTAGGCTTATACTGCTTGAAGGCAAGGGTCACGCCGTACATGGGGTAGTAGCAGAAAAGAATGTAATACACCGCAGGAAGGAGCATGATAAGGTACAGATACTTATCACGGTTCAATGCACGGATGAACCGCTGCGCGAGGGGGCGCCGGTTGCGAATCTGAACGGACTCATTCGACACGAGATCATCACCTCAGTCAGTTGAAATAGCGATGGATATTTGCTTACGTTCTATGCGTTCATTATTACCGAACAAAGTTCATACTAATATTATAGAACGAAGCAAACACATTTGTCAAGCAGTCTGTGTGATTTTTTCATTCATAACATGCCGCTTTTTACATCAAACGTGTGTTTAATACGTTTTTTTCCTATTGACAAGCAAAGAAGAACTGAGTATTATGTTTATAGATGTTCAGTATTAAAGAACAATATTGTATTTCGTGGAGGATATATGAATATGAAGCGCCTTTGTGAACTGTGGCCCGTGATGATCACTCCTTTTACCCACGACGGGAAGATCGACTATGATTCGCTCCTGCGCTTGATCAAATGGTATGAGGACCGCGGCGCAACGGGTCTTTTTGCTGCATGCCAGTCCAGTGAAATCTTCTATCTGAGCCTTGAAGAACGTGTGGAACTGGTGCGCTTCGTCGTGCAGCACGCGCGCATCCCCGTGATCGCATCCGGGCATGTATCTGACGATCTGGCGGATCAGATTGAAGAGCTGAAGCTGATGCATGCAGCCGGAGCACAGGCGCTGATCCTCATCACCAACCGCCTGGCAAAACAGGACGATCCGCCGGAAGTGTTCATGCGTAATCTACGCACCATCATGGATGCTCTGCCTGCGGATGTACCGCTGGGCTTCTATGAGTGTCCCTATCCCTACAAAAGACTTATCTCTCTTGATGAGCTAAAATGGTGTGCCGAGAGCGGGCGCTTCCATTTTATGAAGGATACCTGCTGTAATATAGAAATTATTAAGCAGCGCTTGGAGGTAATTCAGGGGGCTCCGTTGAAATTATTCAATGCAAATACAACAACCCTGCTGGATTCCCTCAAGGCGGGTGCAGCGGGCTTCTCCGGCGTGATGATGAATTTCCACCCCGAGCTGTATGCGTGGCTGGTGCGCTCCTGGCAGGAACAGCCTGAAAACGCTCAGCTTGTACAGGACTTCCTCACTGTGTTTTCCTTCATCGAGCTGCAGGTGTACCCGGTTAACGCCAAGTTCCATCTGCAGACTGTGGAGCATGTACTCACGGATACTTACACCCGGACAAAGCCCAATACCCTCCTGACTGATACCGGCAAGGAGGAAGTGCGTCAGCTGGCCTGTGCTGCGAAGGCCGTACTGGAGACCTTCTGCCGCTAACTCACGAAAGGATACGACATGGACCAGGAGTACAGTGTAAAATCCCTCGCCCGCGCCATGAAGGTGCTCGAATGCTTTTCTGTGCAGCAGCCTGAGCTTGGCGTGACGGAAATCGCAAAAAAGCTGGGTATGCAGAAGAGCACCATATGCAACATCCTCAGCACGTTTCAGAAATGCGGCTATGTGGTGCAGAACATGCAGACAAACAAGTACCATCTGGGAACGAAGATCCTGCATCTGAGCTATATCGTCAACCATCATCTTGGACTGCGGGATATCTTCCTCCCCCATCTGCATAAGATCGCCGAGGCAACCCATGAAGTCTGTTATTTCGGTATTCTGCACAACAATGAGGTACTGTACATCGAGGCGGTATATCCCTCCACAAACCAGCAGACACGCAATATCCTCGGTGAGCGTGCTCCCCTGTACTGCACAGGGCTGGGCAAAGCTATGCTGGCCTTCATGCCGCAGGAGAAGGCGGAAGAGATCATCAACGGAGAATTGAAGTCCTTCACGAACTTCACCCTTTGTGATCCAGCGCTGCTCAGGAGCGATCTTGAGGAAATCCGGATGACCGGCTATGCGGTGGATAATATGGAGCATGAATTCGGCGTACGATGTGTGGCTGTACCTGTCTTCGGCGCAAGCGGAGAAGTTACAGCTGCTGTCAGCGTGTCCGGCCCGTCACCTCGCTTTGATCACACCACGATGGTCAAACACGCTGAGACAATCGCCAACGCCCTGCAGCCGCTCCAACGCTGTCTATAAAAGGAGGATACCGTAATGGACACGAACATGATCAAGGAACAAATCTGCGATGTATGCCACAAGATGTGGCAGCTGGGCTGGGTCGCCGCGAACGACGGCAATGTCTCGGTCAAGATGGATGATGGGACGTGGTGGATCACCCCCAGCGGCATTTCGAAGTCCTTCATTACACCAGACAAGCTCATCCGCGTGGATAGGGACATGAACGTAGTGGAGGGACCGGAAGGCTACAAGCCCTCCAGCGAAATGAAGATGCACATGCGCTGTTACGAGGAGCGGGATGATGTAGGCGCTGTCGTGCACGCACATCCGCCGACGGCGACGGGCTTTGCCGTGGCCAACAAGCCCTTGGATCAGTACAGCATGATCGAAACGGTCATCATGATCGGCTCCATCCCCGTAACGCCCTATGGCACACCCAGCACCTACGAGGTACCCGAGGCTATCGCGCCCTATCTGAAGGAGCATGACGTACTGTTGCTTCAAAATCACGGCGCGCTGACGGTCGGCTGCGACCTGATCACTGCCTACTACCGCATGGAAACGCTGGAGCTGTTTGCGAAGATTAGCCTGACCGCCCACCTGCTGGGCGGCGCACAGGAGATTCCGCGCCCCCAGATCGACAAGCTGCTTGACCTGCGGGAGAACTACTACCATGTGACCGGAAAGCACCCCGGCTACAAGAAATATTCGGAGGAGGAGTAACAATGCTGTATCCCAAGATTGGTATCCGACCCACCATCGACGGCCGCTGGGGCGGCATCCGCGAAGGCCTTGAGGAACAGACGATAGGCCTTGCCCAAGCGGCGAAGGAGCTCATGGAAACCCTGCGCTACCCCGACGGCACCCCCGTGCAGGTTGTCGTCAGTCCCTGCACCATCGGCGGCGGCGCTGAAGCAGCCAAGTGCGAAGAGTTCTTCTCCACCCAAAACGTCGTGGCAACCCTGACCGTCACCCCCTGCTGGTGCTACGGTATGGAAACCTTCGACATGAATCCTAACACCATCAAGGCCGTCTGGGGCTTCAACGGCACCGAGCGTCCCGGCGCAGTGTATCTGGCCGCCGTGCTGGCTGCCTACGCTCAGAAGGGTCTGCCCGCCTTCTCTATTTATGGCCGTGACGTACAGGACATGGGCGATCGTTCCGTTCCTGCAGATGTGGCGGAGAAGATCATCCGTTTTGCCAAGTGCGCGGTGGCCGTGGGCTGGATGAAGAACAAGGCCTACCTGAATATCGGCGGCGTGTCAATGGGCATCATGGGCGCGTTCTGCGACACGCAGGTAATGCAGAAGTACTTCGGCCTGCGCGCGGAATGGGTGGACATGACCGAGCTGCTGCGCCGCATGACCCTCGAAATCTACGACAAGGGCGAGTACGAGAAGGCGCTTGCATGGATCAAGACAAACTGTAAAGAGGGCTTCGACGTGAATGCCGGCAAAGATCTGCCGGAAATCATCCAGCGCAGCAAGGTTGTGGAGCCCGGCAAGGACTGGGAATTCATCGCAAAGTTCTCCGTCATCGTCCGTGACTTGATGTTCGGCAACCCCAAGCTGGACGAACTGGGCTGGCATGAGGAGGCGCTGGGCAAGAACGCCGTAGTCGGCGGCTTCCAGGGACAGCGTCAGTGGACGGACTGGCTGCCCAACGGCGACTTCACCGAGGCAATCATGGCCTCCACTTTCGACTGGAACGGCGCACGTCAGCCCACCGCCTTCGCCACCGAGAACGACACGCTCAACGGTCTGTCCATGCTGCTTGGCACGCTGGTGACAAACACCGCGCCCTGCTTCCACGACGTGCGCACCTACTGGAGCCCCGAGGCAGTCGAGCGCGTCACCGGCTGGAAGCCCACCGGTGCAGCAAAGGACGGCTTCATCCACCTGATCAACTCCGGCGCAACAGCCCTTGACTGCACCGGCGCTGCGGACGGCAAAATGAAACCCTTCTGGGAGATGACGGACGAGAACATCAAGGCCTGTCTGGACGCGACGGACTGGTGCCGCGCGAACTACGAATACTTCCGCGGCGGCGGATTCTCCAGCCATTTCAAGACCCAGGCGGAAATGCCCGTAACCATGCTGCGCCTGAACATCGTCGAGGGTGTGGGGCTGTGCATGCAAATCGCCGAGGGCACTACGGCGACCATGCCCAACACGGTTCACAATACCCTTGACAAGCGCACTGACCCCACCTGGCCGACCACCTGGTTTGCACCGCGTACCACCGGCAAGGGAGCATTTTCAGACGTGTACTCCGTCATGGCCAACTGGGGCGCGAACCATGGCGTAACAGTCTACGGCCATGTCGGCGCAGATCTGATTACGCTGGCCTCCATGCTGCGTATCCCAGTTACGATGCACAATGTCCCGGCAGAGAAGGTGTACCGCCCCCATAGCTGGGCAGCCTTCGGTACGCAGGATACGCAGGCCGCAGATTACACCGCTTGCAAGCACTACGGTCCGCTGTACGGCAAGCTGTAAAACGCAAAGCCATAATTCCGCCTCCAGGTGAACCGCCCCCCATTTGTTAGACAAGTATGGTATAGTACTTGAGAACAGATGGGGGGTAAAAGTATGCCAAAAGGAATACCGAACATGCGATATTCGGGAGAGTTCAAGCAGCAAGTAGCGGAAACCATGATGCAGGAAAAACTGAGTTATAAGGAAACAGCGCGACAATTTGAGTGTGCGATGGCAAGCGAGTCCATCAGAAAGAATCTGTCTGACAGAAGTTCCTGAGGGGCTGTATGTGGAACGGCAAGGGAGTAAAGGTTTCCCACCAAAATTCCCAAGAAGGTAGAAGAGAATCTGTTGGTAGAAGTGCAACGGCTCCGGGCAGTGAATGCATACCAGAAAATATTGAATACCTTGGTTCAGGAAGAGGAGCGCTACGCCAGAAAGTGCAAGCACTCCAGGAACTAAGGCCAGAGTTTGGTCTGGCAATCCTGCCAGCGGTATCCGGTATGAAGCGAACAATCTTCTACTATCATATTAATCTGCTGCAGCAGGACTTCCATGCTGCTGCCCTTAACCGGAAGTGGCTAACCAACGTCACCGTGTTTTTGCTCTTCGGCCAGAAGTTTTTCTGTCACCGATCCTCGACTTGCACTCTTCTAACCTGGTCGCTTATACACTCTCTGACGTCCCGTTCTCTCGATGGTCACTTCCATGGTGGAAAAGGCAATCGCCATTCCATCCCCCGGGGCAGAACCTATCCTGTACTCCAATCAGGACTGGCAGTACCAGCACAAGCACCACCAGCAGCTGCTGCTGACAACCACATCCGCCAGAGCATGAGTCAGAAAGGCAACTGTCTGGACAATGCTGTCTGGAGAATTCCTGCGGCTTGCTCAAGTCTGAATTGCTCTATTTGCAGACTTTCGATTCCATCGAATACTTCAAGACTGAACTAATCGACTATCTCCACTACTACACTTTCCGCCGTATCAAAGCCAAGTTAATGGGCTTGTCGCCTGCTATTCACAGACAACAAGCCCTATTGCTTCATTCTTTTTCTTGTCTTACCATTTGGGGACACAGCACCTTTCGCAGGAATCAGTTTCCGGCTTTATATTCGCAAATTGTGTTTCCTACCTGCTCCCTATTTGCTTCCTTCCGTTTTCAGAACAAGCATTTTCCAAATCTTCAATGGTTGAAAGATTAGCGCTTGGAGAATCATAAGCAAACATTCGTTCTTGCATGCAAAAACGGCGCAAAGTCAGTAAAATCAAGGGGTGCGGGCTGTTGAGCCACTCGCAACAGGAAGCTCAAAACTCACTTTGCTCCCTACTTGTTGCCTACGCATGGCAGCCCAGGGCTATGCAGGGCGACAGGTAGGGAGCCTTCTTCTTTCCCGTGTCGGTAATTAGCTAAATCAGGATTATAATAATCATGATTCAGTTACAGGTAACATGACGCCTGCGCTCTTCACCCACTCCATCCGCAGTCCCTAGAATGCTCATAGAGCTTTCTACCAGCGCGGAGATCACAGTGTCATCTGTTTTTCATTCGTGTGGTACTCGCGCAGCGCCACCCCGCCGGAATACCGAAGGTGCCATTCCCACATGCCGGTGGAACCGATGCGAAAAATAGCACACATCCCCAAAACCGCACTGGGCTGCGATGCGGCTTATTTCTGTGTCCGTTTCCAGCAGCAGCCGCTTCGCCAGTTCCAGCCGGAGCACCTCAATGTAGCGAAGGACGGTCAGGCCTGTCGCCTTCTTGAACCGGCGGCAGAAGTACGCCTCGTCGTACCCGAAGCGCTCGCTGAGCAAGGCTGTGGTCAGCGGCTCGGTGTAGTGGACGTTTACATATTCCACGACCTCGCGGAATCGCTGATCTGATGCACCGGAAGGATGAATGCTGACAACACAGCTCTCCATCATGGCGGCAAGCAACTGGTAGACATACCCGATGGCCTGCATGGGCTGCTGCTCCGACAGGCGGATCACCGCATCGGACGCATCCCACAGAGAGCTGGAAACCGGGCGCAGTTCCATGCGCCCTTCCAGCAGAGGATGGAGGAAGTCCGCCGCAGCAGGCGCGGCGTTGAGGAATGTGTCAGCCTCAAACATCACCGCATCATAAACCACGCCTTCGCTGCCTGCAATGGCGGCATGGGGCTGGCGGGGCGCGGCGATGGCCACCTCCCCGGCACGGGCTGTGCCCACCAGCTGCTCGTTCAGGTAGAAATCGAGGCTGCCCTCGCGGATCAGCAGCAGCTCCATTCTGTCGTGCCAATGCACGGTCAGGCAGGTTTCCTTCGGTTGAAAGACAAAATCCGTCAGGACGCAGACGCCGCTGTCATCATACTGCACGGGCGTCAGTTCTTTGAATGCTTGCATATACGCACCCTCAAAAGTCAAAATCACAAAAGAACAGGACAATATTCTTCTGTCGGATATCCATGACAATATGGTATCATGAAATCACCGATGAAACAAGTGAATGGAGGGCAAAATCATGAAAATAGGAACCATGTTGTATTTTCACTCGCTGGAGGAGACGGAGAAGAGCTTCATCAGGCTCCGTGAATTCGGCTTTACCTCCTGCCAGATCAATTCCTGGGAACCTCAAAAATGGACAAATGAGAACGCCGACGGCATCCGTGCACTGGCGGACAAGTACGGTATTGAGATTTCCTCCTTCTGGTGCGGCTGGGAGGGCCCGACGGTGTGGAACTTCTACGAGGGCCAGAAGACCCTGGGCCTGGTGCCGCCGGAGTACCGTGCCATGCGTGTGCAGAACCTCTGCGACGGCGCGGACTTCGCCCACCGCATCGGCCTGACGGACGTGGCCACCCACATGGGTTTCATCCCGGAAAACCCCTATGATCCCAACTTCGAGCCCCTGTGTGACGCCATCCGCACCGTGGCGCAGCATCTGAAGAAGAACGGCCAGTACCTGCTGTTTGAAACGGGTCAGGAGACCCCGGTGACCATGCTGCGCTGCTTTGAGCAAGTGGGCACGGACAACCTGGCGGTCAATCTGGACACCGCCAACCTGATCCTCTACGGCAAGGCCAACCCGGTGGATGCGCTGGATGTGTTCGGCAAGTACGTGCGTAACCTGCACGCCAAGGACGGCTTCTATCCCACCAACGGCCATGATCTGGGCTGCGAGGTTCGCATCGGCGACGGCAAGGTGGACTTCCGCGCCCTGTTCCGCAAGCTGAAGGAGCTGGGTTACGACTCTTACGTGACCATCGAGCGGGAGATCTCCGGCGAGCAGCAGGAGGAAGACATCCGCTATGCCAAGGCGTATCTGGAGAATATCGTGAACGAAGTGTATGGAGGGTAAAGCCATGTTGAAGGTTGGTCTGATCGGCGTGGGCGGCATCAGCGGCGCCCACATTCCCTGCTGGGAGCAGATGGAGGACGCCGAGCTGGTGGCTCTGTGCGATATCCGCCCGGAGCAGATGAAGCCCTATCCCGGCAAACGCTGCTATGCAAGCCTGACGGAGATGCTGGATGCGGAAGAGTTGGACATTCTGGACATCTGTCTGCCCACCTACCTGCACGCAGACGCCGCGGTGCAGGCGCTGGAGAAGGGCGTACATGTGCTCTGCGAGAAGCCCATCTCCCTCAAAACGGAGGACGTGGCGCGCATCTACGCAGCGGCGGAGCGCAACCATGTGACCTTCATGGTGGCGCAGGTGCTGCGCTTCTGGCCGGAGTACGAGTTCGTGAAACAGCTCTACGATACCGGCAAATACGGAAAGCTCCTGTCCGGCACCATGACCCGCTTGGGTAATCTGCCCGCCTGGAGCTGGGACAACTGGATGGCCGACGAAAAGCGCAGCGGCCTGGTGCCCTTCGACCTGCATATCCACGATCTGGATTTCATGGTGTACGCCTTCGGCAAGCCGGTGGATGCCGCTCGCTGCCGCACCCGCCGCGAGGATCAGGATCACCTGATGGCGCAGTATAACTTCGGTGATTTCACCATCCACAGCGAGGCTGCGTGGTATGCGCCCCAGAGCTTCAATTTCAACGCAGGCTTCCGCTTCCAGTTTGAGAAGGCTGTGGTGGTCAGCGGCCACGAAGGTCTGGTGGTGTACGAGAAGGACGGCGGCAAGATCCACGTCGGTTCGCCCGAAGGGGAGAGCGCCGGGCTGGATCTGCCCGCCACCAATGCCTACGCCAACGAGATCCGCTATTTTGCCGACTGCGTGAAGCAGGGCATTCCCGCCGACAAGGTGAAACCCTGCCAGCTGGAAACGGTTCTGGATCTGCTGAATGCCTTTTAAGGAGGAATTTCCATGACCGAAGTTCGCGGCCTGAAAATGGAAGAGCTGGCAGCATACAACAAGCTGTCCTCCATCTGCTTCACCATTCCCATGAAGACGGAAGACCTGTCCCCGAAGGAAATGCCCGCCGAAAAGCTGCGCCAGTACCGCGGCTGCTTTGCCGAGGATGGCACGCTGCTGGGCGGCATGATCCTGCTGGACATGGACTGCCGTTTCGAGGGGCACACCTGCCGTTTCTTTGGTGTGGGCGGCGTGGTGACCGATCCGGCAGAGCGCCGCCGGGGTGCCATCCGGCAGATCTTCGAAGCTGATCTGCCCCGTATGTACGATGAAGGCTTTGCCCTCAGCGCACTGTACCCCTTCAGCCATGAGTTCTACCGCAAATTCGGCTACGAGCTGGGCATCATGCGGCATACGATGAAGTGCGGCCCCGGCTGCCTGCGCAAGGATCTGTACCGGGCGGCGTCTATCCGCCGCATTCTGCCCGATGAACCCGACGGCGGCATGAAGCAGGTATACGAGTGCTACATCGCTGACAAGAACCTGGCCATCCTCCGCACCGATGAACAATGGAAGGACCTCCGCAGCGGTACGCCCTGGGAAAACCGGAAGCACAGCTATGTGCTGTACAACGATGCCGACGAGCCCATTGCCTACTGGATCGGCACCATGGCCAAAGAAAACGGCGGCACGCTGCTGACCATCGACGATCTGGCCTACGTCAGCCGCGAGGGCATGGAGGCTGTCTTTGCCATGCTGCGCAGCATGAACGAGGTGGGCACGGTCAAGCTGGTCATGCCCCAGGACATGCCCATCCGCTATCTGATGGCGGATCCCTATCATGTGGACGAGGAGTGCATCTGCGGCGGCATGGTTCGCATCGTGAATGCGGAGCAGGTGCTGGGGATGCTGCCGGCTCCGGCAATGGCGGGCAGCTGCACCATCGAAGTCAGCGATGATCAGATCGCCGCGAACAACGGGCGATTCCTGATCGCCGGAGACGGAGAGACGCTGACGGCTTCCCGAACAGAGAAGGAGCCTGATCTGCGCTGCACAATCAACGGCCTGTCCGCACTGGTGATAAGCACCATGGACTTTCAGGAATGTCTGGACGCCCGGCTGGCAGAGCTGCTTCAGTTGAACAACAGGCGCTTTATGGCTGAATTGTTCCGGGCAAGGAAGCAGCATCTGCATAACTACTTCTGAAATGATTCCATAAGAATATCCAGTATAAAGCCGCTGCACAACTGTCAGTTTAGGAAACGGGCACAGAACCACATAAAGTTGAATGCCGCAGAGAAGAATCGAAATCCTCTCTGCGGCATTTGCTGTTTGATGAGAAGGTGGTATATTGGATGTTGTGTAGTTTTATATTTCACAGCCTCTGGTCGTAGCTGCTGACATTCCTTCTGGAGCTTACTTGCTTGCTCCTCCCACCGGTATGTGGAATTGGAGTTGCCGCCGCGCACTGCATTGGTGCTGAAGGAAGGCAAGCCGATCTCCTCGCCTGCATCCAAATCAAAGAAGGGACAGACGGGAAAACCTCAGCAAGCAGATAACAAGAAAACAAAAGCACCCGCTGTGCAGAAGAAACAACGCACCCGGAAAGCCTGATGTTGCATCGCCCACTGGAGAATTCTCCAGTGGGCGATGGTTTTATTGTCGCTCCTGCGTTAGTTGTAGATCATTTCCGCCATCACACTCTCTCTTGCCCTGGCGGCAATGTTGTTCATCCTGCCAACCCAGGCCATCTGATCGCGGCCCTTCAGCTCCTCGGTCACACCTTCGGCCTTTTTCATCTGCTCAATGATCAGCTCGTAGCGATCCTGTGCCTGTTGATCCAGCGCGGCCAGTTCAATGTAAAACTGACCGCTCAGCACCAGCCGGGAGAAGTATACCGGGCGATGCTCTTTCAGATAGTCACGGCGCATCCGGCCCCAGTGGCCGATTGGACGCTCCGCAGCAGGATAGGTAAACATGGGGAGGTAATAATCGCCAACCTTCTGATATGGGATTTCTATGGGCTGCATTTCGTTCTTACTCATCGTACTGCTCCTTTCTGTCGTTGGATAGTGTATTCTTTTACGTGTAACGGCTGCGCCAGCAGCTTATCCATTTCATCCTGCCCCAGGATCAGCGATATATGGTCATAGTGTTCGGCCTTACTTCGGAACTGCTTGGCTGCCTCTATTGCACGTTCTGCGCGGTTCTTCCAGATGCCGATTTCACGTTCCTTGGATCGTTGCAGCATCTCGTTCCGCTCTTCCAAATCGATGTTCTTCCGAAACAAGCTGTGCAGTAGCTTGACCAGCTTCTTAACCAGCGGAATTGCCTTCTTTTCACGATAGGAGCGGGCTGTTTCCAGCACACCGGCCTCTGGTAATACTTTATCTGGGTCATCGGGATACCGTCTGAAGAGGTCTTCAACCTGCTTTACTTGCGGAGCCAGGCGTTCCAGCCTGGCCTCTGCTTTGCGGACATCCTTCTCCGCCTGTGCTTTGTCAGCATCCAGCTGCGCGACCTCGGCGGAGGCGGCGACCTGTGCGTCCTGGATCTCTGCCAGCCGCTGCTGCTCCTGCTGCACCTTGAACTGCGTAACCGTCAGGTGCTCCTCCGTGCTGCCGCGCTGGCCACGCTCGATGTCATCGTAACCAGCAGCGCGCATGTGATCATAGAATTGATCTTGCAGGACACTGTAGGAGGGCCGCAGGATCGGCTTGCCATTCTTCGATAACAGCGGCTGACCATTCGCATCCAGAGAGGGCTGCGAAGCCCATTTCTTGCTGCGGCTGACCTGCATGATGGTCTCCTTGACCGTACCGCGCAGTGCCGGATCCTTGCAGCGCTTCGACCAGAGGATCTGCTTTTCCACTACCGGCACATATACGATGTGCATGTGATAGTGGTACACATCCTGTCCGAGGGCGTCAGACATGGCGCGGTTACGCTCGTCAGCGTGCATGACGGCTGACAGGATGTACTGCTCACCGCCGATAATCTCCACGGCTGCCTGGTAAGCGTCCGCATAGAATCGCTTTGCAAATTCATAGCCGCCATGGTTGAAAAAGTACGCGGAGTTGACGTCCAGTACCATTTCACAGAAGTGGGTGGCGTCAGCTTTCAGACCGCGTGTGGAGATCGTGCCCGCCTGCTCCATCTGATCGAACAGCTCGCTGTATCCGGCAGTTGGTTGCTTGAAGTGGATGTTGAACGGGGTGCGTTCGGGGACGATGTCCTCGTTAGAATAGGTTTCGTTTTGTCGTTCGTTGTGACCCTGGGCGTTTCTGATGTCATTGCCACAGAGGTCTCGGTTTCTTGCTACGGTGTAGTTCTTTCCGTCGTTACGGGGCATGGGACTCCTTTCCGTGGGTATGGGGAACGGGACAACCGGGGGCTCACGGCACTTCTGCGGAAGTGTAATAACCCACTAAGACACTTTCAAGCATAGCTTGCAAAGTGCCGTGGGCTCTCCGAGGGGGAACGGGGGATGCGGCCTCTGCGGAGGCCTCAGGCTGGCCGTGAAGGCTGTCGTTTCACCCTCACGACCAGCCGATCATCGCATTTCATGGGTTTGCGATGATCAATGCAGTAAATGCAATAAATGCATTATATTCTTGCATCAGGGTTAACGAAGATCCGTGTGTCAGGCGGACGGCCAACGGTGAAATGTTCCGGGTCCTCCATTCGGATGTAGCCATGATCTGCCAGCAGTTCCAGCGTAGGCAGCAGCTCCTCCGTCTTTTTGAAGAACTTACCTCGGCACATCTGGAACAGCTCCGAGCGCTTGATCTGGGTAATCTCCTTCTTGCGGAGCTTTGCCAGGACAAACCGTGCCTTCTGGATACTGAGGTCAGTGCCCATCATGGAGTAGGCATACAGCGAGTGCTGCAGGAAGTACTGGCCGATGCAGATCGCCCGGGTAATGGTTGCCTCGGTGATGATCGGGCTGCCCTCCGGCTGCATCTCAGCTGCGTGGATCAGACCGGCGATGCGCAGCACTGCTCCGATGTACTTGCTGGCCCAGTCGGAGATTGCCTGCCCTTCCCCCACAAGAAACCGTTCATGGTACTGGAAGTATTCGGCGATCTGCTCCGTGGCATCGGGAGCCAGCATCAAGGTGCGCGGTTCTTCCGGTCGATCAAGCGCCATCAGCCGATAGATCATGCTGCGGTAGTCCGCTTCGATCTCCGGCGGAATGGGCCTGCTGGTAAACGATCTGCTGCCGATCCGGGACGGCGGCGAGGCGTACAGGAATCGCGCGATCAGGCCGCGCCCGCTCATGGTGGCATTGGTCATGATCTCTTCCAGCACACAGGGCTGAATGCTCAGGATCGCTGACAGCGCTGGGTGGGCGATGTTCTCTGCCTCGCGGCATTTGCGATCCAAGTAGATCGTGTCACCGCAGTGGCCTTTCAGCCAGACGTCGATGTTGACCTTGTTACTGTATCGGCCATTCATCATGTCGAACACGCCGCCCTCGGTGGAGATGACGGAGATTACTCCGCCGTTCTCCGCCATGAGGCTGGTCAGGGCTTCGCTGCTGCAATCGTCAGCGAAGAACCGCGCAGGCTTCAGCTCCGGCAGAGCTTCCAGCTGATCATTCAGCACATTCAGCTGTGCTTCATCCTCCCATTTGCCGGACTGCTCCAGCTTCTTCTGCTGGGCATTGATCTGTCTCTGCAAGGATTCGCGCTCACGTCGGTTGGCCTTGATGTCGGCGGCTCGGATGCGGTTGTATTCGTCCGCGTAGTCGCGCAGCGCACGGGTCATGTCGTTCATGACGCTGGACTTGCGCTCACCCGGAGGCGCGATCACCACCGTGTACAGACTCAACGGCTCATAGTATCCGGGGCTGCCCTCAACGCGGTACTTACTTTGAAGGCACACCGCCAGTGTTCCCAGTCCGATGACGGCTGCCATATCGGGTGAGGTCTGGCTGTGTTCTGAAACCGAACTCACATAGGAGCGCAACGGCTCCGGCAGGCACTCCACGGGGAACGGTGGCAGCTCACTGCTCTGAGGTGTCAGTGGCTTCACCGGCAGGAACTTTGGTTCCTCTGCTTCGGCCACGGGAGTAGGTGCAGGCTGTGCTTGCCGCAGCCCTTTGGGCGTATACACCTCGGTGCAATTCCGGATAGCAGTCTGGATCGTGATCTGCCCATAGGTGGAGCTGGCCTGCTTGCGATCCCATTTATCACGCATCAGCCCGGACTGGCGGAACATGGTGTCCATCATTCCGGCGTCGCGTCCTGTCCAGAATGCCAGGTGACTGCACAGGGCCTGATCTGCTTCCGAGTGGGAGGGATAGCCGGTTGTGTCGCCTGACCACAGGCGACGGATGGCCTCTCCTCTGCGGCTGCTGAATGCTTTCTCCAGCAGTTGATCGGGCGACAATGGGGTATTTACTGCATTTATTGCATTTCCTGTATCGGCCATCACTCGCCCCAAGGGCGAGCGCTGGCTTCGCTCGGCCAATGCAAGCATTGGCTGTCGCTCGTCGGGCGTTGCCCGACCTTCAACGG